>DALYUO010000057.1:6672-9303 GCA_031981225.1 Pararcticibacter sp. | reverse complement strand
AATTGCACATATGAAAGTTGCGCATTTGGATTTACCATCGCCGATTTAGTGGGATTGGTATTCAGTTCCTCAAAGTCTTTACAACCCGTCAGGAATAATACCAGTAGAAGAGCCGTGAAGGTTTTATTTATATAGTTATTCATTTCCAGTCAATTTAGAACTTAACATTCAGGTTAAAACCAAAACTTCTGCGTGAAGGCAGCGATCCAAACTCGAGCCCCATTCCGCTTCCGTTATTGTAATTGGAATCAGGGTCGATATTTTCGATATTCTTATAGATAATGAAGGGATTCCTTGCTACGATCGACAAGCTTACGTCGCTGGCAAACTTTGAAACAAGTTTTCGTGGAAGAGCATAAGAAAGCGATATTTCGCGAATTTTCACGTAACTGTTATCGAAAACAAAAGCGGCGGGATTATAATTTGCTACGTGTTTCCAGTAGTCTTCTGGATTAATATACCTTGAATTTGGTGTATAGATAACATTTCCGTCAGCATCGGCCGACTGCACTACTCCATCGGCCAGGTAGCCCCCTGTCGGCTTCCAGGCAGCCGGCAACTTACCGGCCTCCAGTCTTTGTTCTTCAGATCGGTACCATTCATCGCGCCCCTCAAGGGTTTCTTTGGATTTCCCCGTTGAATAGAACGAGCGGGCCGACATGGAATAAAGGTCGGCGCCCACCTTAACATCTACAATGCCCGACAAAACAAAAGATTTATAACGCAGACGGGTATTTACCCCGCCGGTCCAATCCCAGGTAGCATTACCCAGCACCTTCATTTCGTCGCCAATAACAGGCAGCCCTGTAGTTCCATCTATAATCACCTCGCCGTTTTCATTCTTTTTAAAATCACGGCCCATAAGGGCGCCATAGTTTTCACCCACTACTGCTGCAACCCTCAGATCAAGCCAACGGGCAGCTTCCAGATCGAAGTTAGTAATGCCAGGCGCAAGCTCGGTCACCTTATTACGGTTCCGCGCGAAATTCACGTTGAGGTCCCAACCAAAGTCTTTTAGTTTTAGTGGTTGGGTATTCAGCGCAACTTCCCATCCTTTATTCTCTATGCTCCCGGCATTGACGATTGTTGCATCGTAGCCAGAAGTAATCGTAGTATTGAGACGCATAATCTGGTCGACACTCGTTTGCGAATAATAAGTAACATCCAAACCAATACGGTCTTTGAATAATTTCAGCTCAGCACCAAACTCCGCTGAATTTGTACGGGTAGGCTTCAGCTTTTTGTTGGGTATCTCATTGTTATTAATTTTAGCAAAGGAATATCCGCTGTACGGCTTGTCGAGCATTGCATATAGTAAACCCAATCTGTAAGGAGCCGTATCGTTACCCACCTGGGCAAAAGAAGCACGCAGCTTAGCGAATGAAATCATATTGGTTATTTGCTTCAACCACCTGGTAACCAGAAAGGATCCTGACACTGAAGGATAAACATAGGTATTGTTATTTCCCGGCAACGTCGACGACTTATCCGCCCTCAATGTGGCATCGATAAAGATCATATCGTTATAGCTGAAGTTAGTCATTGCGAATGCCGAATTGATTTGCTTGCGATATACATCTTCTGTGATCTGTTTGTCGGTAAAGCTTTGAAGAGCCACCGTCTCTCGCATCTCCATCTGCTTGGCAGTAACGATGTCGGTGCTGTTGTTCACATAGAAAATGTTTGCGCCTGCATTAATACCGTAACGGAACGATTTGAATTTGTTGTTATAAGTAAGTAATAGCTCAGTGTTATATGTAAAGTTCCTGAAAGTGCTGTTTTGCAGATATCCGCTCTCAAACCCCGGAGTTGTGGGCGGGGCAAATTCCTGGAAATCTATATAATTGAATTCTGCACCTCCCGTTACGCGGGCCTGCAGCTTATCAGTCAGCTTATATCTTAGAATCGCTGTTCCCGAAAATTTGTCCTTATCTGAGTTGTTGCTCATTTCATTGATGATCCAGTAAGGATTCAGATTAAATACATCATGATTGTTCCAGTCGTAGTATTCGCCTTCGGCTGTCCGGTAACTATTCTTCAGCCATTGCTGATCGAATGTAGTGGCCAGACTGATCAGGTTATTGCCCACATTAGCCCTGTGCCCCGACAACGCCGGCCTGTTATTTACCGACTCTTTAACATAGTTGATCTTCGCGTCTACGTCGAGCTTCGAGGCAATGCGCGTATTGGAACGCAGGCTGATCGAATTACGGTTCATACCAGTGTTCGGCACGATGTCTTTATTGTACATATTAGAATACGACATACGAAAACCTGTGTTTTCCTTAACCGAATTCATCACCAGCGTATTTGTGGTCGTCAGCCCGGTTCTGAAAAAGCCATCGATATTATTCGGAATAAATTTATAAGGCCGCCTTACTCCATCAAAATAGGTGATGTGCAAACCTGAATCAAGTTTCGGCCCCCAGTTCTTGCTGGAGGTAAAACTGTCGTCTATCCCGGTAACGATACCGCTGGAACCCTGTCCGTAGGTTGTCTGAATATCGTTGTATTTCGTAAGCTGCTTTTCGATCATATTGGTCGAAGTGAACTCAATGCCGAGTCCTTTCCTGCCGCCTGCTTTTTTTGTTGTGATCAGCACGACACCATGCGAAGCTCTGCTTCCATATA
>DALYUO010000057.1:960-6662 GCA_031981225.1 Pararcticibacter sp. | reverse complement strand
CCGCCGGTCCCTTAAGCACTGAAATATTCTCGACGTCCTCCGGATTAATACTTGAAATCCCGTCGCCAAGATCGTAGCCTCCAAAAGTACCCGCATCGCCAAGATTAGTATTATCGAGTGGCACTCCGTCCACAACATACAGAGGCTGATTGTCTCCTGTAAGCTCTGTACTTCCCCTGATGATCACACGACTACTGCCTGAAGGCCCGCCGGCCGTCTGACTGATCACCAGTCCCGGTACCTTAGCAGCCAGGTTGTTGATTACATTAATCTCCTTCGCCTTGTTAATTTCCTCACCGCTTATTTCACCCACTGCATAGCCCAGCTCTTTTCTCTGCCTGGTAAGGCCGAGTGCAGTAACAACCACCTCATTAAGAAGTTTAACGTCGTCGTTAAGGACCACCTTCAGCGGGCTCCGCGACGACACTACCAACTCTCGCTGTTGAAAACCCACGTAGGTGAATATAAGGGTTGAATTAGGAGCAGCCTCAATCACGAAACTCCCGTTCGGCCCGGTTGCGGCTTTCCTCGTGGATCCCTTAACCTGGATGGTCACACCCGGCAGCTTTGTCCCTTTACTGTCGGTAACTGTTCCGGTGACTCTCCATAAGGCCTTAGCATTTTCCTGAGCTGCTATATCATTGCCGAGAAGCAGCAGGCAAAACAAAATGTTAGAAAAAACAAACCGGAGATTCATTTTTTCTCTTAATAAATTGGTAAGTATCATATTTCCCTATAATAATTTGGAATTGGTTACAGGCTCAAAATTACCCCCTTGAGGTTAAATCAGGGTTTGAAAGCTATCAAAAATGGGTTTGATTGCTATCATTTATTACAGTTCAGAAGCAAAAAAGCTCAGATTCGTGAATTATCGGACACACTTACCTTTCCTGGTGTAACGCCATAGTGTTTTTTAAAGACCGTACTGAAATATTTCACATCGGTAAAACCTGCCATCTCTGCTACCTCGTTGACTGTATACGCTTTAGTGGCCAATAACTGTCGTGCTTTATGTAACCGGATCTCTCTGATCAGCTCGCTGGGCGATTGGTTAGTAAGCACTTTAAGCTTCTCGTAAAGTAAGGTACGGCTCATCGCCATTTCCCGGCTCAGGCTGTTGATGGAAAAGTCCCTGTCGGCAATATGCTCGGTTACGATGCGAATACAATTCCTAATAAACTCTTCGTCTATATTATTACCTTTTACAGGAATCTCTGTATTCTCAGTGAACTGGCGATTTTGCTTTTCCAGATTGACCATTGTGAGGTAATACTGCTGCATCTTCTTCCGGGTATCCAGGAAGTTCCGGATGTTCAGCTTCAGCGCCTGTATGTCGAAAGGTTTGGTAATGTAGGCATCAGCGCCATACTCCATGCTCTTCACCATGAAATCTCTTTCAGCAACTGCAGTAAGTAAAATCACATGAATGTGAGAAGTCTCGATGTTCGACTTAATGCGTGCGCAAAGCTCATCCCCATGCATGCCTGGCATCATCACATCAGTTAGGACAAGGTCGACCGGATGTTTCAGCAGGAAATCCAGCGCATCTTCTGCCGACGCTACCTTATGCAGCTTATACCTTTCCGAGAGGGTATAAGCCAGGTAAGCACGCATATCGTCATTGTCCTCCACGATCAGGATCTTAAAATTTTGCTCAAAATAACGCTTGTTACCAGCAACATCAGCATCATCTGGCGGAACCGCCATTATTGTCACATCTCCCATGGTACTCATAGCATCCCTTTCCGATTTCGACGAAGGAAGCGAGAGAAAAAAGGTACTGCCCTTCCCCTCAGCACTTATAAAGGACAGGTCGCCCCTTAGCGACCTGGCGAGCTGCCTGCTGTACATTAAGCCAATGCCCGTTCCCGTTTCTTTAGTATTCACAGCATTCTCAGCCCTGTAAAACTGTTTAAAAATCTTTTTCTGTTCTTTTTTGGCAATGCCGATTCCTGTGTCTTTTACTGCAATCAATATATCTTTACCTTTCAATTCAACGGTTACCGTCACCTTTCCCTTTTCGCCGCTGTATTTAACCGCGTTAGACAGGAGATTATCCGTAATACGGTCAAGTTTTTCAATATCAGTTTCACAGTATATTGCCTGCTGTTTTTTTTCCAGTACCATGGTTATACCTTTCTCTGCAGCCAGAGTATTAAACTGCATCACCTTATCTTCGAGATACGCGTTAATCTCATTGACCATAGGATTAACCACACCGGGCACAAGCTCTGCTTTATGAAAGTCAAGCAATTGCGAGACCATGGCATTTAATTTAGCGGCATTACTCTGAGCCAGGCTCACATATCGACTCGCTTTAGCAGAAAGAGCTTCGCTTCGCAAATCGTTCAGAGGCGCCGAGATCAGCGCCAGTGGTGTACGAATGTCATGAGCCATATTGATAAAAAAACGGATCCGGCTTTCCACCTGCCGCTGTTTGATTTTTTCAGAATAGTATCGCCACAGCCAATATAAGAGCAGCCCGGCCAAAAGGCAGTATGCCAGTTTAGCCCAGCTCGTTGCCCATAAAGGATCTTTAATTTTTATACCGACGGCCCGTTCACCAACTACTATACCACCGTCTTTCGTTGCGCACCTTACTTTAAACAGGTAGTCACCAGGCGGTATATTACTATAATCTACCGTTAAGCTGCTTCCTCTTGAAATCCACTTCTCATCCAGTCCTTCCAGCTTACAACTGTAAACATAATCATCGCCGTTGTACAAACTGTTGTAAACATAGGCAAAAGAGAAAGTATTCTGGTCGTGTCTGAGCACCAGCGATCTCGTTTTGTCAATAGCGCTACTAAGAATATCCGGTTGACTGTGAACATCAGCGGTCCGGTGAGATAGCCTGAAGTCAGTAAAATGAAGCGAAAGCCTTTCATCTGGCCAGTGTCGCTGTTGCTGCTCAAGTTGAGAGGGATTAAAGATAACCGCACCACTGGTTCCACCGAATGCCAACCTCCCGTCTCTGAATCTGGTAAACGACATTAACAAAAACTCATTAACAGGTAGATTATGCACCTTAAAAAGCAGCTTCTTTCTGCGCGGATCGAAGCAGAACAATCCATTTCCTGTGCTGATCCACAGCTTTTCACGATCCTTTACCATCCCATAGATATAATTAGATGGGAGGCCGTTATAGGTTGAAAAATTGATCACCCTTCCAGTTTTCCTGTCAAAACAGTTCAGACCGCCACCGTCCGTGCCAAACCAGATCTCGTTGTTCACTGTCGCTGCGGCATAAATGAAGCTGTTACTCACTACTCCATAGTTTGCAGGACTACCAAAATATCGTCTAAACTGCCCGGTTCTTTTATTAAACAAATAAAAGCCGTTAGAGGTACCCAGGAAGAGGGTGTCGTTATCAAGGGGAAGTATGGATCTCACCTGACCCACATTATACGTTGTGTGCGTGATCCGTCCCTTCTCAAATCTAAAACGGGTTAATGACGAATACAAACTTCCCGCCCATATATCACCGCCGCTGCCTATACTGATAGCGTTAATACATTCGCGCTGGCTATTGCTCTGAAATGAATTAATGGAAAACTCTTTTCCCGAGTCTTTGTCAATGTAACATAAGCCTGTGCTGTAGCCGCCACACCAGATCCTTCCCTGCTGGTCTTCAGCCAGTGTGAGAAACGTATTCCTGTTCCTGAAAAAATGGCTCCATCGCTTTGTTGCTGGGTGGTGCAGGCTGACGCCGGAGCTGGTAGCATACCAAACATCACCATCCCGGTCTTCAAGAATCGCATAAATGTGATCATCAGGTACCGACTGTGCATTGTATGGCTCGTGTTTTATCCATTGATAGTCCTGATTATATTTTATAAGGGAAACACCACCCGTGTAGGAACCCACCCAAATTCGGTTTTTGTCGACAAGAATATCATAAACGCCATTTCCCTTTAAGCCATTATTATTGTTCCCATTATCTTCAGAAAAAGTTCAGCCCGCCTCTTCGTGGTGTCGATTTTGAAAACACCCCTTCCATCCAACCCTATCAGAAGAGACTGGTTGTTCAGCTTCCTTATAGCCATAACCGGAGCAGTAGGAATATTCTTTAAATAAGAATATTCCTCGAGTCTTTGCTTTCTAACGTCCCATACAAAGAGTCCTGAGCTAAAACTACCGATCCATAAAAGCCTTTTATGCTGATCGTACCACATAGTCTTCACATTTAGCCCTCTGCAAATTGTACTACTTTTATAGACCCCTCCTTTCAAAGGCATTATTTCGATACCATTTGTAGTTGCAATCAAAATAGTGTCATTACCTTTTAGGTTTAGAAAATTAACATGGCACCCTTTCCTATAAGAGAAATACCTGGATTTACTGCTTTTTAAATCATATTTCAGCAAACCCTGAGATGTACCCACCCAAAGCCACCGGTCTCTTTCTATCAGGATATCACTCACCAGGGTCATTCCGGCGGATCTTCTCACATCAACTTTAAGGACAAAAACATCGAGGGAAGGATCGTACCAGTAGATCCTGCCGCTATCTGAAAACACCCAGATATGATTACTGTCTGTCTTCCTGATAAATACCTGCCGTCCATCCTCATCCTGTACAATATCTGACTTGGTGAGCTGATAGCGCTTAAGGTTACGGCCGTCGTACCTGGCAATGCCCAGGTGTGAAGAGATCCATATAAAGCCGTCTTTATCTTTTACAATATTGGTAACCCGCTGGCTGATATCCCTTTGCCGGTCATTGTAGAAATCATCCTGAAGTGTGGCTTCGCCGGCGGCAATGCTAACCACTAAGCTCAACAAAAAACACAATCCGCACGTAATCTTTAGTCTGTTAGGTTTCATGGGGCACGGGGCGCAATAAACAGGCAATATAAAAGTTCAGACTCGACTACACAAATAATCCTGAATATCGGAACCTCTTGGAGTTCAAGCAACTAATAGAGTCGCTAGTCAACGTGAATCTCACGAAGGCAATATCCTTTTCTCTGCAAAGACTGTTATCGCCTTGGTTTATAAATCCGTGTCCTTCGATAAACGCTTCAAACAAAAGACGGGATTCTCCTCCAGTCCGTAAACACCCGGTTAACGCGCTGTTGTGCTCTTAGGCTGACTTTGAAACAGGATTAATTCACCTGTTCCCACCATTTTGTAAAAGTTTGTGTACTGTCGTTTAGCCTAACTATTTCCCCAATCTTAGGCGTTACTAATGGCAGATGATACTCTTTTTCATTCAGTTCACTAATGGTTTTCAAGGGCTCGTCCCAGGGATGATTTGCCAGTTTGAATTTGGATGAATGTACCGGAAACAGCCGTTTTGCATGTAAATCCTTCGCAGCTTTTAATCCTTCCTGAGGCAGCATATGGATGGCTTGCCAGGCCAGATTATACTGACCGTTATCCAGAAGGGCAAGATCAAAGCCTCCAAACTTTTTCCCGATTTCGGCAAAGTGTGTATCGTAGCCGCTATCACCACCTAGATACAACTTCAGATCAGGCGTTTGCAAAATAAATGAAAGCCATAGCGTATTATTTCTGGTAAAACTCCTGCCGGAAAAATGCCGGGCGGGCGCCGTATGCAACGTAAAATCATCGCCGATAACAACGCTCTCGTTCCAATCCTTCTCAATGATTTTTGTAGTGTCGAACTTCCAGTATTCAAAATGCTCACCTACACCCAAACCGCAAATAATCTGCCCGATTTTAGGCTTCAATTTCATC
>DALYUO010000057.1:0-950 GCA_031981225.1 Pararcticibacter sp. | reverse complement strand
AATGAGCAGGAAATCAATTTCCGGCATATCCTCTGCCGAATAGATGTCTGTTCCTTTAAATGATTTATTAGAATTTGGTATCGGCGAAGCATTGCCGCTGAATACAGGGTCAATCAGGAAACGCTTCCCATGGAGCTGAATGAAATATGACGAATGTCCGAACCACACCAACACGTTTTCGGTGATTGGTAAGTTTTTTAAGTCGGTTTTTATCGAAGGAATACTGTTAATTGGCCGGGTACGCGGAAATTTTGTAAATATGAAATTATACATCACACCTGCCATGGAATAACCTTCGCTCGTTATAGGTGTGAAGTGTATATTTTGAAATTTCCCGTCTTTATAATTGGGTGACTTTTGCAATTGTTCAAGTCGCTTGCCTCTTGGTGCTTTTCCGAATTGTGGTTGACGCATGTAAATATATGTTACAGTTACTAACAGCAATGCAATACCAAAAAGGATTATCACTGTTCGTTTTATCATGTTTTGTTTTTTTATTCGTTTGTTATGGCGTGTCATTATTCATTACTGCAGACTGAGATTGACTTAACCAACGGTCATGACAATGAACCGGTCCAATTTACTGTTTTGAATGAATGCTCCGGCAATAATTTTTTTCCTGATCGAACTCCTGCTCTGTTATTGCGACATGCTTCATCTTTATTCTTATGTGAGGGCAAACTTAATTATAAAATCGTGCCCCACAAGTATAGAGTATAGTCAATGCTGTACCTTTTTTATATCCCAACACGCTGTTCTGCCGACTTTTCTCTAAAGGATCACATAGGGCAACAGTATCAGCTTATTGAAGCTAAAATCAACATACAACATGGCATAGAAAGTGAGTATAACTTCTAACAAAGCTCTGATGAAACCCTTACCAGTCCCACATCTTTGTCGATTCCTAAAAAAGCTATACACCAAACAAGTAGTGTATGGAAACAAAAAGA
>DALYUO010000056.1:21921-22554 GCA_031981225.1 Pararcticibacter sp. | reverse complement strand
AAAAGCAGGCGACTCATAACCACTTCCGCCGCTTACAATCTGAAATATACCTGCAGTAGCTGTTGTACGCCTCCTACTACTGTCCACACTTTTACCTTAAGCCGGTTGTAATTTTTCATAGTTTCATTGATATATCATGCAGACAGAAAAAATCCTGCCAAAGTCTTCCGGCAATGCGAAATCAGTCTTTTCGAGGCAACCGCCCTATGAATAGTGTTGAATATAGCCCACTGGGGGCTCGAATGGAAGGAAAGTGTCTGCTTAAGTATACGGTGATTTGGATAAGATTTTACAACAAAATGAGGGTAATCCCGGTATTAATGCTTTCGGGATTTTAACATTGGAATAAAAATCCTATCTTTGTCTGGCAAATAATAAAAATTTATTTGCCAATGCATCTTGATCCCGAAAAGTTCGTAGCTGAAGGCCTTACCTACGACGATGTCTTATTAATTCCTGCCTATTCTGAAGTTTTACCACGTGATGTTGATACCAGCACGTATCTCACAAAAAAGATCCGACTAAATGTTCCTGTTGTTTCCGCCGCCATGGATACGGTTACGGAGGCTGAACTTGCCATTGCTATTGCACAGGCTGGTGGTATAGGTATTCTCCATAAGAATATGACTATAC
>DALYUO010000056.1:17980-21911 GCA_031981225.1 Pararcticibacter sp. | reverse complement strand
CTGAAGAAGTACGCAAGGTAAAGCGGTCGGAGAGCGGAATGATCCAGGATCCTATCACACTTCATGAAGATGCAACTGTGGGCGATGCGTTCAAGATTATGAAGGATTTCAGCATCGGAGGAATTCCGGTAGTGACGAAGGAGCGGATTCTTGTAGGTATTATAACCAACCGCGATCTGCGTTTTCAGAAAGACGCGGCTCTTGCTATCAGTAAGGCAATGACCAGGGAAAACCTGATCACTGCACCGGAGGGAACCACACTTATGCAAGCCGAGAGTATTCTTCAGGAATACAAGATCGAAAAGTTACCGGTGGTTAACGAAGCCGGAGAGCTTGTTGGACTTATTACATTTAAAGACATTCAGAAGTTCAAAAATTTCCCCCTGGCGTGTAAAGATGAGCATGGAAGGTTAAGAGTTGGCGCTGCGGTTGGCGTGGCTGGCGACAACCTTGAAAGGGTACAAGCTCTTGTGAATGCAGGTGTGGATGTCGTAACGGTAGATACAGCTCATGGTCATTCAAAAGGCGTGATTGACATGGTTAAACTTATTAAGCAAAGCTTCCCCAAGCTGCAGGTGATCGCAGGAAATATTGGTACGGCGGAAGCAGCAATAGCGCTTGCCGATGCCGGAGCAGATGCCGTGAAAGTAGGAATAGGTCCGGGTTCTATTTGCACTACCCGGATTATTGCCGGAGTGGGAGTGCCTCAGTTGTACGCTGTATATGAGTGCGCCAAGGCATTGCGGGGACGCGGCGTTCCGGTTATCGCTGATGGAGGTATTAAACAAACAGGCGATATTGTAAAAGCGATTGCGGCCGGAGCGAGCACCATCATGGCTGGTTCCTTATTCGCCGGCGTGGAAGAGTCGCCCGGTGAAACCATTATTTATGAAGGTCGTAAGTTTAAGTCGTACAGGGGGATGGGATCTGTTGAAGCCATGCAGAAGGGCTCAAAAGACAGATATTTCCAGGATGAAACCGACGTTGTCACCAAACTGGTACCTGAAGGTATAGTGGGACGTGTTCCTTATAAAGGGACTCTTTCTGAGGTGATATATCAGTATATCGGGGGACTGAGAGCAGGGATGCACTATTGCGGTGCTGCTACCATCGAGGATTTGCAAAATGCACGTTTTGTAAGGATAACTGCAGCGGGAATGCGTGAAAGTCATCCTCACGATATTACAATAACCAAAGAGGCCCCTAATTATACCAGCAGCAGATAGAGGCAGCTAAAAGCACAAAAAAGCAGGTATGCGTGATTGCATACCTGCTTTTTTTTTACCTGGTTTACAGGCCTTTGGAGCGGATTGATGAAAAGAATGAAAATAAAATTTGTAAGGTAAGATATAATACACTTACTTAGTCTATCAAATAAGTAGACTAATGTCTTTCACAATTTCATTTTTTACAAATATTCACCAAACTCATGTTATTTAGAATACGCTTCATTACCAACCTTTTCAACTCTCTTATCCTTTCGCTGATACTCTTCTCCGTTGATGTGTATGCACAAGGTAACAATATCATCATTGTATCAGGCCATATTGTGGACAATGATAGCAAGCAATCCCTGGAAGGAGTAAGTGTTCAGGTAAAAGGAACCGTGGGAGGAACGGTAACTAATGCACAGGGCGAGTTTAGCTTGAAAACTAAAGCTAAATATCCTTTTTCGCTGGTTTTTTCAAGTGTTGGCTTTCAGACGCGTGAGTTCACGGTTACCGGTCCGGAATCGAAACTTAATATTGCGATGGTAACCCAGACAATGCTGGGTAAGGAAGTGGTAGTGACCGCTTCGAGGGTAGAAGAGAGTATCTTAAGATCGCCGGTAGCTATAGAAAAACTTGATATCCGGTCTATAAGAGAAAGTCCGGCCCCCGGTTTTTATGATGCACTGGAGAATATGAAGGGGGTTCAGATGACCACCTCAAGTTTGACGTTTAAGATACCTAATACCCGCGGGTTCAACATCCCAAGCAATTACCGGTTTATGCAAATGGTTGACGGTACTGATATGCAGGCTGCAACATTAGGTGTACCGTTAGGTAATGCAGTGGGCCCGACAGAACTGGATATAGCGAGTGTAGAGATCACACCCGGCGCTGCTTCTGCCTTGTATGGTATGAATGCCATCAATGGAATGTCAAATCTCCTCACAAAAAGTCCTTTTTTGTATCAGGGCTTAAGTATATATCAGAAGACTGGATTTAACCACACCGGCGGTACCGGGAGGGAGTTGAGCAATCTGACGGAAACTTCTGTCAGGTATGCAAAGGCATTTAACAATAAATGGGCATTTAAAATCAATGCCAGTTACCTGAGGGGGACCGACTGGCTTTCGGATACGCGGCTGGATCAGAATCCGAATAACCTGAAAACAGCAAATCCTTCTTTTCCCGAATTGAACGGGAGCAATAATGCAGTATTTGACGGTTGGAACAAGTACGGTGACGACGCGCTTGCCGGTAGTAATACCGTTTCAGTCACTGGATTAACTATAAACGGACAAACAAACCAGACTCTTCCAGTTGCCCGTACAGGCTACTGGGAAAAGGATCTTGTCAATCCGACGGTGGATAATCTGAAGTTTGATGCCGCGTTACATTTCAGGTTAAACGATCGCGTTGAATTGTCGTATACCTACAGGGTTGGTAAAATGGATGGAGTGTTTCAGAGAGGGAATAAAATTCAGCTGGACAATGTTGTTGTCCAGAACCACAAGCTTGACATAAAGGGAAGTAACTTTCTGATCAGAAGTTACATGTCTATTGAAGATTCGGGCGATTCTTATAATGTTAAGCCTCTTGCCGATAATCTGGATCTTGCCAGCGGCGGCAGCGGTAGTGTATGGAGTGCGAAATTTAAGACTGCCTTAAATGCGTACGCTGCTTCAAACGGGGGATCACTTACTTCGGAGAATCTGGCTGCAGCTTCGCAGTATGCCAGGCAGGCGGCTGATGCGAGCAGGGTAGAGCCTGGAACAAAAGCTTTTGACGACCTTAAAAATATCATCAGGCGCACGAATAACTGGGATATCAAGTCGGCTCAAATTCCGGATGCACCGGAAACAGGCGGTGCCGCCCTTGTTCAGAACAGTCGTTTATATCATACTGAAGCACAATGGGACTTATCAGACAAGACCAGGGTTTTTGATCTGTTAATAGGCGGCGATGCCAGAATTTATGAGATCATTCCCGATGGAAATAGTTTTGTAGATTTTGACCGCGCTATCGAAGAGCGGAATAAACAACAGGAGGATGGCAGTTATGGAGATAACGTTTATTACAAGAAGTTTGGCGCTTTTACGCAGGTGACAAAGACTCTCTTTGACGACAAGCTGAAGTTGTTTGGGTCTGTCCGTTTTGATTATAATCCAGAGTTTGACCCTAAATTCACTCCCAGGCTGGCGGCGGTTTACACTTTTAAAGAGAACCACAACTTTCGTTTTACATTTCAGGAGGGATACCGGTTCCCGGCATTGTTTGAAGCGCTTTCCTATGTAAATAACGGGCGGGTGAAACGCGTTGGCAGCTTATCCTATATAAACGAGGGTTTGGGTTATCTTGATAATAGTTACACCCAGACGTCTGTTGTTAATTTTAATGCTGCTGTTAAAGCCGCCGGCAATACAGACGCTGCAGCTCTGGCGAACCGTGCGCTGCTGCAGGTGGCAAATCTTCCTAAGGCCAGGCCTGAGCGTATCGTTTCATTTGAAGCAGGGTATAAAAGTATATTATTAAATAATAAGCTCGTGCTTGACATTGATGCCTATATGAATGAATACGATGGGTTTTTAGGGCAGGTGCAGGTATTTGTTCCAAAGGGCGAAATCGTGGGCTCTGACGCTGCCGTTATTGCTATGATCGACAGAAATCGCGATGCTGCCACAGCCAGTGGGGCAAATGCGGCAAGTAAGGGCCAGGATCGATAC
>DALYUO010000056.1:14431-17943 GCA_031981225.1 Pararcticibacter sp. | reverse complement strand
TTTGTGGGAAAGGCCGCTTGTTACCGGAGAAGTAGCTGCAGTGAACACGTTTGACGCTCAGACATCCTTCAGAATTCCAGAAAGTAAAGCTACTATCAAGGTAGGAGCGAGCAACATATTTAACAAAAAATATATACAATATGCCGGAGGCCCGACGCTCGGAGGCTTATATTATGCTGCAATTACGTTCGATGGATTGCTAACAAAATAGGATATAGCTTTTTATTACTTTTGGCGCATGGAACTGAAAAGCATATGCGTATACTGCGGCGCCAACTTTAATGGCGATCCCAGGCTTAAAGAGGCTGTCGAGAACCTTGCTGCTGTGTTTGCAGAACGGGAGATCAGGCTCGTTTACGGAGGTGGAAGTGTGGGCGTTATGGGACTTCTTGCGGATGCAGTACTTCAGAAGGGCGGTATAGTAACCGGTGTCATTCCACAGTTTCTGATGGACAAGGAGGTTGGGCACAAGGGACTGACTGAAATGATCATCACGGAGAATATGCACCAGAGGAAGAAGGAAATGGCTGATCTATCTGACGCCTTTATTATCCTCCCCGGAGGCTTTGGGACGCTGGAAGAGTTTTTCGAAGTATTAACCTGGCTCCAGTTGGGATTACACAATAAAGCTATAGGTGTATTGAACGTCGCGGGCTTTTACGATCATCTTTTTGCCCAAATGGATGTAATGGTAGAACAGCGTTTTTTGAAACCTTCTAACCGTGCCCTGGTATTTAACGAGGGTAATCCGGAGGTGCTGGTAGAGAAAATGACGAAATTTGACACGGTACCGGATGAAGTATGGTTTAAAGACAGAAATCTGACCTGAACTGCTCTTGTAATGGCTGAGGTAAACTCGTAAATTTGCAGACTAAATAATTTTTATGTCCCAGGAAACAGAACATGTACAATGCCTTATCATAGGTTCAGGCCCGGCAGGGTATACTGCAGCAATATATGCAGCCCGTGCAGATTTAAAACCGGTTTTATATACAGGAATTGTACCAGGAGGACAACTCACCCAGACTACTGATGTAGAGAATTTTCCAGGCTACCCCGAGGGGATAATGGGTCCGGAAATGATGGAAGACTTCAGAAAGCAGGCAGAGCGCTTTGGCACAGAGATCAGGTTTGGCTATGTTACATCTGTGGATTTTTCAGGACCACCGCATACCGTGGTGATTGATGAGCATAAAACTATAACTGCCGACACTGTAATTATAGCGACCGGCGCTTCAGCAAAATGGCTTGGACTGGAGAGTGAACAGAAGTATAATGGCTTTGGCGTTTCGGCCTGTGCCGTATGCGACGGCTTTTTCTTCAAAGGAGAAGAAGTTGCGATAGTAGGGGCGGGCGATACAGCTGCTGAAGAAGCGACTTATCTCGCAAAGCTATGCAGCAAGGTTCATATGCTGGTAAGGCGTGACGAATTCAGAGCTTCAAAGGCCATGCAAAACCGGGTGTTGAACACTCATAATATTGAAATTCATTATAATACCGAGACAAGGGAGATTGTTGGAAACGGGCAGAATGTAACTGGTATTAAGGTTTATAATAACAAGACCACTGAAGAGTCGGTAATAAATGTAAGCGGATTTTTCGTGGCCATCGGACATAAACCCAATACGGACATTTTTAAAGGATGGCTTGATATGGACGAAACCGGTTATCTGATTACTAAGCCCGGTACAGCTATGACTAATATCGAGGGAGTATTTGCATGCGGCGATGCTCAGGATAAGATTTACAGACAGGCTGTTACTGCTGCCGGAACAGGTTGTATGGCCGCGCTGGAAGCTGAACGGTATCTCGCTGAAAAGGAATTTGCCGAGACTGAATAGGTAGTCAGCGCAAGGTTTTAACTTGCTAAAACATTTTGGCCTTTACACTGTTTAATCATCACTTAAACATAAGACTATGGGAAAAGGTGATATTAAATCAAGAAGAGGAAAAATTACGAACAGGTCGTTCGGGAAGAAAAGGCCTCATAAGCTTACTAAACCGTCGGACACTGTTCAGAAAGAAAAAACTTCAGAGTAAAAGTGCCATAAAGGCACTTTTTTCGTTTCATATATATGGCATCATCTCTTAGAATCCGTACAGCTATCATTCTTATATTCTCCGTCTTAACTGTACTATTCCTTGTCTTTCTATTCTTCTATGTGAAGCACGGATTTCAGCAGACAAAAACCGAGATAAGCGAAGATGTTATGGTTGAGAAGATCACCGATATCGGTAAGCTTGAGCTGGTGAAGTATACGATGAAAGATGTTTTGGAGAAAAAGGAACTGAGGCTCATTCTTCCAGACAAGAGGATCTTATTTGTAGCTGCAGGTGAAGTGACCGGATGTATTGACCTCACGAAAGTAGGGAAGGAGGATATTGTAAAGTCGTCGGCCGATTCTGTCACTGTTTATCTTCCTCAGCCGGAGATTTGTTATGTGAAACTTGATCATAAACGATCGAAAGTGTATGATGTTTCGGGCGCCTGGTTTCCCGCAGATACTAAGGAAATGGTTGAGGGCATCTACAAACTGGCCGAACAACGGATATTGCAAAATGCAAAGGAGATGGATATCTTAGGCAAAACGCGGCAAAATGCCTTTGTAATCTTTAAACCCATGCTTGAGAATATTTCAGGAAAGAAAGTTGGAATAAAGTTCAAGTGATTGGGTTAATATCAATATCCCGCCTGCGACTAAATTATCATAGTGATTTTATTTTCTTAAGAACCTTTCGTATTATTGATCCCTCTCAAACCATATGCAGATGAGTAAATTGATCAACTACGTAACAGTTTTACCTTTTATTCTTTTCGTTGTCGCCTCTTGTACTTCAGTGGAGGAGAAGGCTCCGCAAAAGCCCGATGTAAAGGTTGTGCTTCCTGAGCCATTCCATTTTCACAAGGCGATAGAAGTAAAACCAGGACTAACATTTGATGTGGTAAGCTGGGGAAGAGGATCTGAGCTTGAGAGCGCCTTCCTTATTCTGCGTTCTGATTCGTCTGGAATGAAATACCGTTCGACCGCCGGGGAGCTTGAAGGCAGAATTAATGATGCATGGAACATGGACATGGATTCCGATGGTAATCCGGAGATCTTTATCGAATCGAAGGGAGTAGACAAGGGCAATTATCTGAACATGTACGTTTACGAATTTGATGATAACGGCACATCGCGTGAACTTCGGTTTCCTGACCTCACATCCTCAACAAAAGAAAATTACCGGGGGAAAGATTCTTTGTATGTAAAGGAGGGTATACTATATCGTGAGTTTCCGTTGTATGACGCAAAGGATACTGCTGGTGTAAAGCCTACCGGAAAAAAGATCCTCGAGTACAGTTTGAGAGGGAACGATTTTTCTGTTAGCACTAAAACTCCCTGATGCAGTTTTACAGAGTATCGGCGTCTGGTGAGTTTTTCGAACTAAACTGTTTTTGTAATCTTTCGAGGTTTTCGATCATTTCATAGAGCCGTTCCTGTTCTCTTCGGATATAAATCCGCATTAACCGC
>DALYUO010000056.1:12539-14421 GCA_031981225.1 Pararcticibacter sp. | reverse complement strand
CCAGGAGACAATAAACCAGCCAATCGTGAATGCGATGCCTCCTGCTGTTTGCCATAAGGGGGCGATGAAGTATAGCTCTATAAAGTAAAGTGCAAAGGCGATGCCAATGAAAATACTGTAAATGGAATATTTTCGTGTATTTAAAACATACCGTTTATGTCTGTAGTCTTTCAGGTATCCGATATACTCCTCCGGCTGCTTTAAAAGGGATTCGCTATTAGAGATGCTGCGGTAATCTTTTATCTGAATGAAAATGTAGTATATACAACAGATTATCAATATCAGAAGGGATAAATGGGTAGTCCACATCATAAACGGATTGCTTATCCATACCCAAACGAACACAATAACTCCTGCAAGCATTCCTGCGGTTTCAAATAACAGCTTATTGCCAAAGGTGTTTTTTGACTTCTTCAGGCTCTTTATAATGTCGTCGCCGCTGATCTTTGGCTCTGATACCTGACCGCTCCATATACCTTTCAGTGCTTCAAAATCTTTCATAACGGTTATATATTTCAGTCAGCTTGTGTTTTATCCTGTGTATTTTAACCCTTAGGTTCCCTTCGGAAATTCCCGCGATATCGGCAATCTCAGCATAGGGTAGCTCATCCAGTACCATAGTAATTATTAAACGTTCATTTTCTTCCAATTGCGATATACATTTATAAAGTAAGGCCACCTGCTCATTTTTTTCAGAGAACTCTTCTTTTTTGTTTTCTATGATGTTATCTGTTAGTTCTTCTTTGGCCTGTCGTTTCTCTACTCTAAGCCAGGAGAGGCAGGTGTTTACAGCTATGCGATATATCCAGGTAGAGATCAGGGCCTGATTTCTGAATTTATCTAGGTTTTGCCAGACCTTCATAAAGGTTTCCTGCATGAGATCATTTGCGGCATCATTGTCGCCTGTATATCCATAACATAAATGGAAAACCCTTTTGGAGTTTGATTTAAAGATTTCTTTAAAAAGAGCTTCCTTTGTTGCCATTGTTGTTTAGATGAGAGTAGGTTATTATTGTTACAACTCGAATTCCCCCGGTCTAAAGTCCCTGATCTTATCGTCGGCCATGCTCACAAGCGTTTGGAAGTCCTCTTTATAATCAGTTTGAAGGTCCTCGTGGAGCTTCTGGATGAGCTTTTTTGTTTTTTGAAGCTGCCTGATTAAAAGCAGGTATAAGGCTTTCTGTGAAGTGCGGATGCCTGCATACTGAAGAAGATTTGCGCTATACCACATCAGAAGCTCTGCCTCTGCGCCGGTTGAGCCAATATACTTAACATGCTTGTTTAATATCCGGAGGATTTTTCGGAGTTCTTTTGCTTTTAGATATGAGTTGGAAGAGAGATTTTGGAATGCGGGCTGTAAAAATGCTTTTACAGAACTAATATATCCCGCTGAATCAGAGGACTCAAACAACAAATAATGAAGAAATTCTTTATTGTCCTTTTTGTATTTAGCGAGTTTAAGGCAGATTTCGACAAGCTCTGCGTTTTCAAGCAATAGTAGCTCTTTTTTAATTTCGCTTAATCTTTCGGGCTTCATTTATGAGCAATTTGGCTGGTAAAGCTAATTATTTTACCTTTGCTCGCCATTAAATTGTTTACATGAAGTTAAAACAAGCAGGTTTTACTGCTATAATTACAGTTACCATAGCAGTTATACTTCTTTTTCTCAATCATTACAATATATCTACTGTTCCTCCGCTTGTTCTTATTTTCTCAAGATGGCTGGCAATAGCAGGATTAGTTTTGTTTGGACTGAAAAAGAAGTCGCTGACCACCTGGATATTAGTAGCGATGGTAGTGGGTGCCGAGATTGGGCACGACTATCCACTTGTAGCTATGAAGTTACAGGTTCTGAGCAAGGTTTTCCTGAAAATGATAAAGA
>DALYUO010000056.1:11945-12456 GCA_031981225.1 Pararcticibacter sp. | reverse complement strand
CAATATTTCGCAAGCCGGTACCGGGATCAAAATCCCCCCTGCTCAGCATGAAGCGCTTCCTGATGTTCCTCCTCAGTCGACAAATGATATTATTCTGCATATTTTCCCGGAGAATATCGCTAAGTCGGTAGCTGACGGGCAGATACTACAGATTGTTGTATTTAGCATAATATTCGGTATAGGGTTGGCCATGGTGCGTGAGGACAAACGGCTTCCGATGCTGCACTTTGCAGAGAGCCTTGCCGAAGTGATGTTCAAATTTACCAATATCGTTATGTATTTTGCTCCTATCGGTGTTGGCGCTGCCATTGCTTATACAGTGGGTCATATGGGGCTTGGTATTTTGGTGAACTTGTTTCAGTTGCTGGCTACTCTTTACGTTGCGCTCCTTGTTTTTCTATTTGGAGTGTTGTTGCCAATTGCCCTGATTGTTGGGGTGCCTATCAAGTAATTTATTGCCGCTATCGCTGGTCCTGTTTCTATTGCATTTGCTACTACAAGCTCTGAAGCA
>DALYUO010000056.1:10484-11935 GCA_031981225.1 Pararcticibacter sp. | reverse complement strand
CCAAGGGCTATGGAGAATCTTGAAAAGTTAGGGGTTCCCAGAAAGATTGTAGCGTTTGTGATGCCTACTGGTTACAGCTTTAACCTCGATGGTACGACGCTTTACCTGGCACTTGCTTCTATATTTGTGGCGCAGGCTGCTGGAATGAACCTTAGTTTAGGACATCAGCTGTTGATTGTATTTACCCTGATGTTAACCAGTAAAGGCGTTGCCGGCGTACCCCGTGCATCATTAGTAATTCTGCTCGGAACAGCATCTTCCTTTGGAATGCCTACCTGGCCGATATTTATCATTCTCGGGATAGATGAATTGATGGATATGGCCCGTACATCCGTCAACGTAATCGGCAATTGTCTGGCTACTGTTGTCGTAGCAAAATGGGAGAAAGAATTTCACCCCAGTGAGGCGGAACAGAGTTTTGATTAATCGTTTGCGAAAAGTCAATTTACTGACAAACCAGGACGTATATCACATATTTAGTCATAAATCGTTAATTTAGTCTGATGGGCGACAAAGGAAAAAAAATATTTCTAGCGTTAAGTATAGTAGTGCCGTTTATGATCTATTGTGTCTATTACTATGGCATGATGGTTAAAAACGCACCCTATAAATTTGCAGAATTCGAATCGCTGAACTTCAAATACGGGATAGGAGATAGCCTGATTAATCAGTATGACTCGAAAACCATGCACTATCAATATTTAAACGACCGCGATTCTTTAGTTAAAAAGCAGGTTAAACTTACAAAAGACGATTTGTTATATCTACACAGAAAAGCTGCAGAGCTGGGTTTCTGGGACTTTCCTCAGGATATGACCGGACCTGTTTCTGCAAATGGCGCCAAATCGCCGCGGTATTACCTTGAGTTTAAATACCAGAGGAAAACCAAGAAGGTGGTGTTCGACCTGAACTATAATGGCAATACAAAGTTAAAAGATGCTGTAAGGCAGCTTATTGAAACTGTAAGTAAATCTATTAATACTGCCGAAGCACGAGGATAGTAAGCACTTATGAAGGCATTACTTCTGATCGATCTACAGAATGACTTCCTTGAAGGCGGATCATTAGCCGTACCTAAGGGTAATGAAGTAATCCCGATTGTTAACCAGATACAGAGCAGGTTCGACCTGATTGTTGCTACCCAGGACTGGCATCCTGCCAATCATAAAAGCTTTGCTTCTAACCATAAAGGGAGAAAGGTGTTCGAGAAGATTGATCTGAACGGACTGGAACAGGTACTTTGGCCGGATCACTGTATCCAGGGAACTGTGGGAGCAGAGCTTTCTGATCAACTAGATGCAAGGCCTATTGAAGTGATCTTCAGAAAAGGAGTAGACCCCGATATTGACAGTTATAGCGGATTTTATGATAACGGACACCGGAGGTCTACTGGGATGGCGGGGTATTTAAGAGACAAAGGAGTAACAGCGCTTTATGTTGCCGGGCTTGCT
>DALYUO010000056.1:5478-10474 GCA_031981225.1 Pararcticibacter sp. | reverse complement strand
GACGCTATTGCCGAAGGGTTTGACACGTATTTAATAGAGAACGCAACCCGAGCCATTAGTGATGAGGGTTTTCAGCTGGCTAAAAAGGAGATTATAAAAAGATCAGGAACGATCGTCAGTGTACTATAGCTGATATTTATCCGAACAAAACCTTCGGTACAATTGTAGCGTCTCTATGAAAAACGACATTGTATTCGAAACTATAACCTCCTATTCTACCTGATATGAAAATACTTCTTCCGTTGACTGGAAAAAACTGTTCGGGTGTTTCTGTTTCAGATTTTGATAAATATCCTATCCCCATTCCTCCCTGCAAGTTTGAAGAAACCAAGGATCATCTTGAGCTGTCTTTTGCAGGTGCAGAAGAAGCTATTAAGTATGCCGTACATCTTGACGATGTTTACGAAAGAATGAAGGGGAATGCTGAGCACGAATGTACCCTAAAGAAGATCAAGGTTATTATTTCGTGTATAAATGAGCAGGCAGATTTTAGCTCATTGAACTTTTGAGCTGTTTACTTTCTTCAGGTACATAAAATTTATAATAGATAAGCCCTGTTGCAGTTAAGGCAATGCCCAGTAAAGAGGGAATGAAGGCCGTTATCAGCGTTACAATCATAAACGTCAGCTGAATCAAGATCACAATGATTAAAGTAATTGGATAGCCAAAAGTCTTATAAGGCCGGGCAATATCGGGATACTTCATTCTCAGCACGAATACCGATGCAAAAGTAAGAACGTTGAATACCGATGAAGTGAACGAGAAATAATCTATGACGGCTTCGTAATTACTTTTAGCCGTTGTTGAGAAAAGAATCAATACGGAAGCCCAGACTGCCTGTGCATAAAGAGAGTAGTTTGGTGTTTTATAGCGGGGATGAACTTTTGAAAGCGGCCTGAAAAAAAGCTGATCTCTTGACATAGCAAACCAGGTTCGGCTTTTAACAAAGATTTGTGTATTTACATTGCTGAAGGTATTCACCATGATGGCTATAATTACAAATAAAGCGCCCGCTGAACCTATGGCGATCTGCATGGAATCAACGGCAACTGAGGTCGAAGTACCCATTTTAGCAGGTCCCAATAAATTTATATAGGCCGAATTAATAAGCAGATAAAGGAGCATTACAATGCCGATGCCGCCGAAGAGCGATAAAGGAAGATTCCTGGAAGGGTTTTTAACCTCCTCTGCGACATAAGTAGCGCCTTCCCATCCGCTATAGGCGAAAAAGCTGTATCGCATAGCTGTGAATATAGCGATCACGGCCGCCCAGCCAGACGGTCCTGCTGTAGCTGCTTCCGAAGAAAAATTGGCCGTATTAATGCCTGAAGAGAAAGCGGTCGCAACAATCAGAACCAGTATGGCGATTTTCGCAAGTCCGAAGATGTTCTGCAGTGTGCCGCTCAGTTTGATACCAAATACAACGGCGATGGCAATGAGCGCGACTGGATATTTAGCAGGACCTGTGTGGAAAAGGGACACTGCATTTTCGGAAAAGAAGAGGGCTACTGCAGCAATGGCGCCGGTTTCGGAAACAAAAAACATGGCCCAGCCCCGTAAAAAAGTAACAACGGGTGGGAAAGCTGCTTTCAGGAACACGTAGGGGCCGCCTGCTTTGGGCATCATGGCCACCAGCTCGGCATAGCATAAAGCTCCCAGGATAGTGGCAACGCCGCCGAGTATCCATACTCCATAAAACATGCTCACCGAAGCCGTTATGAGCATAATGGGCGCAGGAGTGCGGAATATCCCCGAACCAATAATGCGGTTTATTACGATAGAAAGCGTTTCCGGAAGCCCGAGCTGCCTTTGGAGTTCCGTTTTTTCTTGGAATAGCTGGTTATTGTTTTCCATTGAGGCAACAATATAGCAATATTGTGTTAATTGTAGCCCCGCATCTCCCGGTCATCGCCCGCTCTCTTCAAAAACTACGGTCAGGTACCTGACTGCATATTAACAGCTGCTGACAAGGAAAAGTTGAAGGAGATATTGATGAGACACAGGGATAATATTAGCAATTACGGGCATTGGGGCCGGATCGCCCGGAAACCCCAGGCAGGCTTAAAATCATTTGCTAAAAAAATCAAATGAAATGAAATAATATCAGGCTTTTAACTATTTTTAGCGGCAGAATTAAGGAGTCGGAATGGCTTCTGATAGAGTATTTAGCCGTATATATAAGATGAGATAGCCATGAGCGCTTGCAGAAGTTCACAAGCTGATCATGAAAGCTTCATCGCTTTTAAAAACAATGTATTCAAATGAAGATTTTAAAATTTGGAGGGACATCAGTTGGTAGTCCGGAGCGATTGAAGAAGCTCCTCGATATCATCCGCCCTGAAGAAAAACAGATTGTAGTATTATCAGCTGTTGCAGGAACGACTAACAGCCTTGTAGAAATTTCAGATGCTTATTTAAACGGCGATAAGCGAAAGGCTAAGCAGTTAACTGATAGTCTTTTTGATAAGTATAAGACTTTTGTTAATGAACTTTTTACCTCAGATGAGGGACGCAATAACGGGAAGGAACTTATTAACTACCATTTTACGCAGATAGGCTCATTCTCTACCGACTTATTTACGCCTGTTGAAGAAAAGATCATTCTGGCCCAGGGCGAGCTTCTATCGACAAGCTTGTTCCATTTTTATCTCACTGAAATCGGGATACGTTCGGTATTACTGCCTGCACTCGATTTTATGAAGATTGATGAAGACAATGAACCTGTGATTGAATATATAGGATCAAGGTTACAGCCTTTACTTGATGAGCGTGCAGATCAAACCTTATTTATTACACAAGGATACATTTGCCGCAACTCTTTTGGTGAGATAGACAATCTTCGCCGCGGCGGCAGTGACTATACCGCGTCGTTAATAGGAGCAGCAATAAGGGCAGATGAAGTTCAGATATGGACGGATATTGACGGTATGCATAATAATGATCCACGGATTGTTAAAGGTACTTCTCCTATTGCGCAGCTATCATTTGACGAAGCTGCAGAGCTTGCTTATTTCGGTGCGAAAATTCTTCACCCTCAAAGTGTTTTTCCTGCCCAAAAATATAAAATACCGGTACGCCTGTTAAATACTATGGAGCCTTCGGCACCTGGTACTTTGATTACAAACGAAAGCGAAAAGGGGAAGATAAAATCCATTGCAGCAAAAGATGGGATCACCGCTATTAAAATACATTCAAGCAGAATGTTGTTAGCCTACGGTTTTCTGCGCAAGGTATTTGAGATCTTTGAACGCTATAAAACTCCGATAGATATGATCACTACATCGGAGGTGGCAGTATCGGTTACGCTTGATGACACTACGTATCTGACTGAAATATTGAAAGATCTTCAGGACTTTGGAACAGTGGAGGTTGAGAGTGGTAAGACCATTGTCTGTGTAGTAGGTGATTTTTCTTTTGAATCGCATGGCTTTGCTGCCCGTGTTTTCGATTCACTTAAACATATTTCAATAAAAATGATCTCTTATGGAGCCAGCAACTGCAATATTTCTTTGCTGGTGGATTCTGAGAATAAGACAGAAGCTTTAAGAAGCCTGCACGATCGTTTATTTTAGTAAAGTCTTCCCTTTTGGGGAAGGCATTAATTTTTAAGATGTTTTTTCAGGATATAGTAGGCCGTTTTGAGTCAGAACAGACTCCTTTTTACCATTATGATCTCAAGTTGTTAAGCCAGACACTGGAGGCTTGCAAGGACGCAGCTGATAGTTATGGTTTTCACGTTCATTATGCAATGAAGGCTAATTTTAACCGCCGTGTCCTCGAGCTTATCAGGGACGCGGGGTTTGGAGCTGATTGCGTGAGTGGAAATGAGGTAAACAAAGCAATAGAAATAGGATTCGCTCCGCAGAAGGTTGTATTTGCCGGGGTTGGCAAGTCAGATAAAGAAATATCGGAAGCCTTAAGCCACAATATCTTTTGCTTCAATGTTGAATCAGTTCAGGAGCTTGAAGTTATTAACGACTTAGCATTAAAGGCCAGAAAGAAAGCACGAGTGGCTTTGAGGATCAATCCAAACGTCGACGCTCATACACACCACAATATAACCACCGGTCTTGACGAAAATAAGTTCGGCATCAACCAGTGGGAGTTATCGGCCTGTGCTGAACTGCTCAACCGTGCTGAGAACCTTTGGCTGGAAGGAATTCATTTTCATATCGGCTCGCAGATAACAGATATGAATGTCTTCAAAAGTCTTTGTATCAAGGTCAATGAAATAAAGACCTGGTTTGAGGAGCGTGGTTTCAACCTGAATATTTTAAATGTAGGGGGAGGGCTTGGCGTAGACTATTACCATCCCGACAAGAATCAGATTGCCGACTTCAAAGCGTATTTTGATATTTTCAATCAGTTCCTTGAAAGAAAACCAGGGCAGGAGGTTCATTTTGAACTTGGCAGGGCGCTGGTAGCACACTGTGGTAGCCTGATCAGCCGGGTCCTTTATGTTAAAAAGGGAATCAAAAAGAACTTTTTGATTCTCGATGCAGGAATGACAGAGCTCATGAGGCCTGCCCTTTACCAGGCTTATCATAAAATCGAAAATATCTCGAGACAGGATGAAGCCTCATCCGAGAAGATAAAATATGATGTCGTAGGTCCGATATGTGAATCTACTGATTGCTTCGGAAAGGAAGTTGAACTACCTGACTCGGAGAGAGGCGATTTAATAGCAATTCGTACGGCAGGGGCTTACGGAGAGGTTATGGCATCGAGATATAACCTTCGGGATGAGATCAGAAGTGTTTATTCGGAATAAGCAGCAATATCGTCGGACAGCTTATTGATAAAACCAGCTATTTGGTGACTGTGGAGTACATAGTCGACGGTTACGGTGCCGAGCGCCTGCTGAGGCATATAGGGAATTTCGGCGGTAACCGGATTCTGTACTACCGTTATTCCACCCAGAGAACGGATAGTTTTTAAGCCTTCAGATCCATCGGCGTTAGCTCCTGAAAGAAGAATCCCAACAAGCCCTTTGCCA
>DALYUO010000056.1:3657-5468 GCA_031981225.1 Pararcticibacter sp. | reverse complement strand
AGGCGTCTGCCGCCGTTTCGAAGGTGACGTCAATTGAGGGCCTTGAATAGTGTATTCTTTCGCTGTAGTCGATTGATAAAGTATGATTAGCTTCTACCAGTAAGTGATAATC
This sequence comes from Pararcticibacter sp., assembly GCA_031981225.1. Taxonomy (GTDB): domain Bacteria; phylum Bacteroidota; class Bacteroidia; order Sphingobacteriales; family Sphingobacteriaceae; genus Arcticibacter. Next base: position 5,356 of record DALYUO010000056.1, on the reverse strand, counting down.
GGCGGGGGCAATATATATGACTCCCGCTTTTAGTTCCTCTTTCTCCTCGGCCTCTTTTACTATGAGAGGAGTTTTGCCCGCAAAAAGATCAGTTAACGCAGAATCAAAAGAAATTTTTCTATGAAGGACAATTATCAGAGGTAAACGGAGGTCGGCTTTAAGAAAAGGCAGCATCTGCAGGATAACATCAAGGCTGCCCGCAGATCCTCCTATGACCACCAGGCCGACGGAACGTCCTATGCTATTTTTCTCCATATTTTCTCTTTATCTACCTGTTTAAATCTCGGCGAGATGTTCGAAAAACGTAAAGTTTCTTTCGATCCCAGTGCGAGATATCCGAGGTTTTCAAGACTGTTTTCAAAAAGGTCGAATACCCGGGACTGCAGATCCTTATCGAAGTAGATCAAAACGTTGCGGCACAAGATCAATTGAAACTCGTTGAAAGAATGGTCGGATACAAGGTTATGGCTGGAAAAGATCATTTTTTTGTTCAGGCTTTCATCTAATTTAACCTTGTCGTAACTCGCCGTATAATAACTTGAAAAGTCCTTCTTTCCTCCTGATAAAATATAGTTTTCTGAGTACTGTTTCATCTGGCTCAGCGGGAATATTCCCTTTCTGGCTTTTTCAAGCACCTCTGCATTGATATCAGTAGCATACAGAAGCGACTTATGCAGAAGGTTAGCCTCTTTGAGCAGAATTGCCATGGAATAAACTTCTTCTCCGGTAGAACACCCGGCATGCCAGATTCTGATGAAAGGATATGTTCCCAGCACCGGAAGGATATGTTCACGCAAGGCTCTGTAAAACAAAGGATCTCTGAACATTTCAGTGACGGTGACGGTGATTTGTTCCACAAAGCGTTTTAAATAGTCAGGATCGTATCTTAGTCTGTATCTGAATTCAGCAAAGCTCAAAAAGCGGTCGATGCTGAATAAGCGGTTTATTCTGCGTTTTATAGAAGCTTTTGAATAGTCGGTAAAATCATATCCATAAACTTCGCACAGATCATTTAGTAAAACCTCAATATCATTATCCTGCAGAACACCTTGCTCCATTCAATTTTTATAATACTGTTTTAACAGACTCATGAGTACATCGACGTCAATCGGTTTTGCAATGTATGCATCAACACCTGCATCTATGCACTTTTCCCGGTCGCCAACCATAGCCTGAGCCGTGACAGCTATCACCGGCATATTTGCTATGGTTTCTTCTTTCCTGATATGAGCAACAGCCTCATATCCATCCATCTCAGGCATCATCATATCCATAAGAACTATGCCAATATCTTTTCTTGAGCGAAGAATTTCCAGGCCTTCTGATGCGCTGGCAGCGGTAAGGCAAGGATATTTCTTTGCTTTTAACACCGCAACAAGAGCAAAAATATTGCGGGGCTCATCATCGATGATCAATACGTATTTATTCATATCCTTTATGCTTTACATGTACTTATCGTAGAGCCATACTCTTAATAAAGAAATAAGCTGGTCAATATCTACCGGCTTCGAAATGTAATCGGAAGCTCCTGCGCTGATGCATTTTTCGCGGTCACCGATCATCGCTTTTGCTGTTACCGCAAGAATCGGAAGTTTTTTAAAGCGGGGGTTCATCCTGATACGTGTGGTGCTTTCGTAACCGTCCATTTCAGGCATCATCATGTCCATTAAAACTACATCCGTTTGGGGGTTTTCTTCAA
>DALYUO010000056.1:0-3647 GCA_031981225.1 Pararcticibacter sp. | reverse complement strand
TCATTTTAAGTTGTTCAAGAGCTTTCGTAAGAGAGAAGATGTTTCTCACGTCGTCGTCGGCTATTAATACGGTTTTATCTTTTAAAACTTCATTAAGTACAGGGTTTTTTCTTTTATAGTCTTCTTTCGCAGGACTTTGTTTTTCTTCGACCAGGTGAAGAAATAAAGCCACTTCATCAAGGATACGCTGATAGGAGTGGGCCGTTTTCATCACGATGCTGTCTGCATATTGTTTGATGCGGCTTTCTTCGGCTTTTGACAGATTTTTGCCTGTAAAAATGATGATTGGGAGATTCTCGAGACCTGGATTCTTTTTAACGGTTTCCAATGTTTCATAGGCTGATAAGTCGGGAATTCCCATGTCGAGAATCACGCAGTTTATTTCTTCTTTTTTAAGCGCATCTACACCTTCGGCCACAGAGCCTTTTATTTCTGAATTTACGTTTGACGATTCCAGAAAATATGCAAGCGCCTGGGCATGTTTGGGATTCTCCTCAATAATAAGTACTTTTTTTGGATGGCGGTTTAATGCATCTTCTATCTTGATGAACATCTTTTTCATTTGTTCTATTGCGACGGGTTTATTGATGAAGTCGACGGCTCCCTTTACAAGGCTCTCTTTCTTGACCTCCATAGAAGACATAATATGTACCGGAATGTGGCGGGTTAAAGGGTCGGCTTTCAGCTCTTCCATTACTTCCCATCCATCTTTCACCGGTAGCTGGATGTCGAGCAAAATGGCAAGGGGCTTATACCGTCTGGCAATTTCAATACCCTGATCACCGCGCACAGCTACCAGTCCTTTATAGTTGTTTTTATGAGTGTATTCTAATAATGCTTTAGCAAAGTTCGTGTCGTCCTCCACGATGAGGATAACCCTGTCGTCGTCCTTTATATTTTCCCGGTCATCTTCTACATCATGAGGTATCAACGGTACGACGTACTTCTTCTTTTCCGGGATATCGGGTATGCTTTCTACCGGTAACTGGGCAGGGATTTCTTTTTCAGAAGACATCGTTTCTTTTTGTTCGGCAAGTTCCGGAGCAATCGGAATCGTAACAATAAACTCACTTCCTTTATCCGGTTCACTGAGCAACTGAATGTCACCGCCGAGCAGTTTAGCCAGTTCCCGGCTGATAGAAAGTCCGAGGCCTGTTCCCCCGTACTTTCTCCTTGTTGAGCCGTCGGCCTGCTGAAAGGCTTCAAACACATGCTCTTGTTTTTCTGCGGGGATGCCTATACCTGTATCCTTTACTGAGAACTGAATATAATTTTCGTTGTGAGACGGGCCGACTAAGAGGCTAACGTAGCCTCTTGCTGTAAACTTAAGCGCATTGGAAAGAAGGTTCTTTAGTATTTGTTCCAGGCGCATTTTGTCGATACGAATGGTGTCGGGAACATCTTTACTCAATTCAGTTTTGAATTCAAGGTTCTTTTCGCGTGCAATAGGTGCAAATAAGGGTTTCAGGTCGGCTATAATGCCCCTTACAGGAGTATCGGCATACTCCAGATCCATCTTGCCTGCTTCTATCTTTGAGAGATCAAGAATTTCGTCTATTAAGGTGAGCAGTCCGTTACCTGAACTCTGAATTACCCGGGCGTATTCAATCTGCTCGTCGTTTAAATTGCTATCATTGTTTTCAGTTAAGAGCCTGGACAGAAGTAGAATGGAATTAAGAGGAGTGCGCAATTCATGAGACATGTTAGCCAGGAATTCCGACTTGTATCTGGTGCTTACTTCGAGCTCTTCGGCTTTTTTCTGAATATCCAGGTTCCGCTCTACAATAAGCTGATTCTTTTCTTCAAGTACTTTGCTGCGCTCTTCCAGTTCCTTGTTTGCCTGTAGCAATTCCTCCTGTTGAACTTTCAGTTCTTCCTCAGAAGCCTGTAGCTTCTGTGCCTGTGCTTCAAGTTCAGTGTTCAGGTTCTCCAGTTCGCTGTGCTGTGTTTGCAGCTCTTCAGACTGGGCTTGTGTTTCTTCCAGTAATTCCTGCAAACGCCGGCGATTCTGTGCCGTGTTGATTGCAATTCCCGTGTTATGTGAAATGCTTTTAAAATATTCGAGGATGAGGTCGCTGAACTTTTCTATAGAACCTAATTCAATTACCCCCTTCAGATTGTTTTCAAATAAAACGGGTATGGCAATAATGTTTCTGGGCTTAATCTCGCCGGCAGAGAGGCTGATAAAGAGGTGTTCTTCTTCCACTTCTTCCAGCAGAATGAGCTCTTTACTTAAAGCACATTGCCCAACTAAACCTTCTCCCACTTTTACCACCATCCGTTTTTTATCGGACGGCAGGGCATAGCTGCTGCTTAACAACAGATTCTTTTCGTCCTGCAGCAGATAAAGGGCTCCTATCTGGCTCCCCGTATACTGGATGACAAAATTCAACGTGTTCTTAGTAAGCGGTTCTATGTCAGTTGCATTGATCATTTTGTCGTTTAGTCCCGCAATACCTGCCTGTAGCCATTCTTTATCGGAAAGAAGGTTGAATGAGTAATCCAGCGATTCTGCCATCTTGTTTAGAGATAGAGCCAGACTACCCAGGTTGTCTTTTTCTGTTTCATCAACAACGCGGGTTTTATAATCTCCTGCTGATATTTTATCAGCTATGCTCTCAATGATGCTAATCCGACGGCTTATATCTCTGTCTTTTTCCTGTAATTCGTTATATAGTCCGGCCCTTTGGTCAAAGTCTTTCCGGGCTCTTAAGTAAGAATATATGGTGATAATAAAAGAGAGGATTGCTGCAAGGATTATTAAAAGGGGAGGATAGCTTGCGAAAAGATTCATCTTTTGAGTCCTTGTTACGAGAACTCTTTGTTCAATTTCTGCCATCCTCCTGATTATCCGTCTGGCGTCATCCATGTAATTTTTTCCTTCGAGCAGATCATTTGTTGAGACAGTTCTGTTATTCCGTTTTGCCTGAAGTAATTGATCAAGCCGCTTGAGTCGCTTCTCAACGATGTTCTGAAGCTCATCAGCGTTCTGCTGCTGCTGGGGATTATCGCGGGTCATCTCCCGGACCATATTGATGGAGCTGATCGCCCGGTCGTAAGCGCCTTTGTAAGGGTCAAGAAATTGCTCAATTCCTGTTAACAAATATCCCCGTTGGCCAGTTTCCGCATCTTTTAGTATTGAAATAGTGTTTTCGAGCTCAAGAGTCAGCTGGTTGGTGTGATTTACCATTGCCGAACTGGTCAATAGGTTCCGGATGCTAAAATATGAAGCAGCCGAACTTAAAAGTAGCAGAATAAGTGATAAACCATATCCGATACGGAGGTTTCTGGTAATTGTGGTTTTCATACTGGGCGGTAAATTTATATGAATATCTTAAACGGCTTTATGATTTTTTATTCCGGGCTTTTATACACTGGAACAGTGAAATAAAATACAGATCCTTTTCCTTCCTCGCTCTCCACTCCAAAAGATCCATTATGCCGTTTAATTATTTCAGCACAAATATATAATCCAATTCCCAATCCCTGGAACCGGTGAGATGTTTCTTCAACCCTGTAAAATTTCTTAAAAATATTGTCCAGCTTCTCTGCTGAGATACCCACTCCAAAGTCTTTGACGCTAACGTGAAGCTGACCATCGTTTGTAATATGGCTTTCGATATAGACATCTTTATTGTCCGGAGAAT
>DALYUO010000055.1:19901-22585 GCA_031981225.1 Pararcticibacter sp. | reverse complement strand
TGTGATATCAAATATAGGCGGCTTTTACCTGGAGAACCCCGTAAAGGGAGATGGCAAGGGAGCCTGGAAGCCGGTGCCGGCGCAAAGGCAGGAAGAAGCTTTCGACTACCTCAGGAAAGAAGCATTCAATATGCCCGGATGGCTAATGGATCCGCAACTACTCTCCAGGTTTCTGCCCGTTCAGGATTCGCCGATGGGGCCATTTGAGTATACGCCGTATAATATTAGAAGGAATGCGCAGTACGATATCATCTATAAACTTCTAACTGATGAGCGCCTGCTGCGGATGGCTGAAGCAGAGGCGTTTTGGGGGAAAGAAAAAGTGTTTACGGCAACGGAGCTGTTTAGCAGGATGCATGCTGAAGTTTTTGGGCCTACATATAAAGGCAAGTCGCTCGACATTTACGAACGAATGTTTCAGCAGAATTATGTAGATGCCCTCCTCGTAAGCTCGGGTAAACTGCTCGAAAAGCTGTCTGCAAAAAGCCTGCATGATGACTGTGATTACATGCAGCCGAAAGTGGATATCAGTCAGGGGCCTGCCGCCTTGAGGAATATGAACGTAAGCCTCATGTCGCGCACGTCTGAAGCAGCGCTGCTAAAACGTGCCGAACTTTTAAAGATATTCCGGCTCCTTGAACGCAAAGAAAAAACAGGAGATGAATTAACACGCGGGCATTATCAGGACCTGATGCTCAGGATACGCCGGGGACTTAATATTCAATAGCAACATAAATCACACATGAATAGATCATTACTTTTATTATTTCTACTGCTTCTGGGCACTGTGGTGCACGGACAGCAGGTGACAATCAGGGGTCAGGTGCTCTCCGACGACGACGGAAAGCCGGTCCCTGGAGCATCAGTCATTGCCGACAAGTCGACAATAGGCGAGCAAACAAGTCAAACCGGTGTTATCCAAAGCTCTGCTCTCGGTACAGTAACAGATATCGAAGGTAACTTCAGTCTCACCCTCCCCGCAGGCATCAGCAACATTCGGGTTAGCTTTCTCGGTTTTTCTTCTAAAGTGATCGACATAAGCGGAAAGACTTTTGTGCGTGTGCGGCTGACTAACGACGAGAAGCAGCTGAAGGAAGTAATTGTTACAGGATATAACTCAATTAAGAAGAGCAAAAACACCACGGCCTCTTCTAAAGTGAGCTTTGCCGATATCCGCCAGAGCGGTGTGGCGGGGGTTGACCAGATGCTGCAGGGACAGGTAGCCGGCGTGGTGGTTACTACCCTGAACGGCGGACCCGGCGCAGCGCCAAAGATCCGGATCAGGGGAACCTCCTCTTTAAACGGTAACCAGGAGCCGCTATGGGTTCTCGACGGAATCCCTCTTGAAGGGGATAATATGCCGGTGATCCTTGATAAAGATCAAATCGATCAGCTTCGCAATTTTCCTATTGCCGGGGTTAATCCCGACGATATTGAAGACATTACCATCTTAAAGGATGCGGCGACAGCCATTTATGGCGTAAGGGCTGCCAATGGCGTAATTGTGATCACAACGAAGAAGGGAAAGAAAGGTCCGATGCAGGTGAACGTGAATGCCAACTCGTTCATCGGTCAGCGTCCTGATTTCAGTCGGCTGAACCTGATGAACTCCAATGAAAAAGTAGATTGGGAGCTGGGCCTTGCCGCCCGTGAAGACCTTACTTACCGCGATACGTATGGCGCCGTGGCAAGGATCCTCAATCAGAACGGTCAGCTGAACGCATTTCGCCAGGGAGGCTTCGGCGCGCTGAATGCAGCAACCCAGGAGAGTATAAACAATCTCCGGTCCGTCAACACCGATTGGGGAAAGGAACTGTATCAGACATCGGTAAACCAGCAGTATACTGCCAGTATATCGGGCGGTAATGACGATGCCGATTATTATTTCTCCGCAGGCTATTACAATGAAAAAGGCTCGACAAAGGGCACAGGTCTGAAAAGATATAATGTTACATTGAAAACCAATCTCAAAGTATCGGACAAGCTTAAGTTCGGTGCCGGTTTATTTGGTTCTGCTTCTGATCGGGAAAGTTACATAACAGAAGCATCCGCGCAGACTAATCCTGCTACCTATTCTAGAAATGTGAATCCATATTTGAGAGTTCGGGATGAGAACGGTGCCTATGTTTATGATCCTGATATAACCGGCGCTTCAAACCTTGCGGGCGACATCTATCTTCCGTTCAACGCGGTTGAAGAAAGAGAAAACACCGATTATACATTTAACAATAAAAGCTTTAAAGGGCTGTTTGATCTAGAGTGGAAAATAATTCAGCCATTGAAATTCCGCTCTGAAATGGGGATCCAGGTGGATGAAAACAATTCCGAGAAATTTGGCGATCAGGAGAGTTTTTATGTCAGGAAGTTTCGTTCAGGAACATCCTATTACAATTCTGCTACCAAACAATATGAGTATTTTCTTCCTGCCGGAGGCATAATTGAGAATCAGAATACTTCGTTCTTTCAATACAACTGGAAGAATATTCTGGAGTTCAATACGGTAATCGATCAGAAACATGAGATTGAAGCATTGGCCGGATCTGAATTCAGAAGGACAAATAATAAAGGCATCAATAGCAAAGGATTCGGATATGACCGTCAGACGCTTACTACAGCTCCTCTCGTATTCCCGTCTGGTTACCAAGGCGCCAATACCGTAAGCTTCAGACAAAGCTCCCAATCGA
>DALYUO010000055.1:13369-19844 GCA_031981225.1 Pararcticibacter sp. | reverse complement strand
TACGGAAGCATCCGGTATGATGGATCAGATTTATTCGGTGTAGATCCCAAATACAAGTGGTTGCCAATCTATTCCGTATCAGGTGCCTGGAATGCAAAACAGGAGAGCTTCCTGGAGGATGTAAAATGGTTGTCTAACTTGAAACTGAGGGCGTCTTACGGATTACAGGGTAATATAGATAAAACAACGTCTCCATATCTTTTGGGCTATTATCAGAACGGCACAATTTTACCTGGCTATCCTGAACAGCAGATTACGGTCCAGTCTCCTCCAAATGATAAGTTACGCTGGGAGAAAACCTCAACTTTGAATGGCGGAATTGACCTTGGCGTGCTGAATAACAGAATTCAGCTAACGGTAGACTACTATAACCGACATGGCAAAGATTTGTTAGCCATGAGGGCTCTTCCCCTTGAAACTGGATTTGCCTACCAGAATGTGAACTGGTCACGGGTAGAAAATAAAGGAATAGAGTTCTCTCTATACACTCGTAACATCGAAAGCCGTAACTTCAGCTGGTCAACTGACTTTAATATTTCCCGCAACAAAAGCAAAGTAACCAGGCAAATAGCCAGGGACACTGACCGGATGCCATCAAAAGAAGGATATCCTGTCAATAGCGTTTTTGTGATCAGGACAGCTGGTCTCGATAATCAGGGATACGTCCAGTTTTATCAGGACGGACAAGTAGTGCCGTTCGAGAACTTCTTTAAACTGTATGATCCCTGGGCCGACTTTTTTCCGGGAGAACTTACTGAATCTAAACTGACATATGAAGAATATAGAAATCTATTTAGCTATGCCGGAGATGCCGATCCGAAATTCACAGGCGGATTTATTAATAAGTTCAGGTATAAAAGCCTTGACCTGGCTGTAACCACAAGTTTCTTTCTTGACAAAACCGTTCTCCGCCAGGACATGTACAATCCAACGCAGGTTGACAGAGGCAGAAACTATTCCCGTGAACTGTTAAATACCTGGACGCCGCAAAATACCGCTTCTTCCCTCCCCCGTGTAATTGGTTACAATACAGAGAATGCGGAACGGTGGATGGTGAATCAGTGGAACTCGGTGGTTGACCCTATGAATACGTATCGATACTACGATTTTTGGGCGAAATCTATCAGCTATCTACGTGTAAACAGTATCCGGCTAGGTTATACTTTTCCTTCCGCGATTTCTAAACGGATAGGTACCCGGAACCTGCGGTTCAGTGTGGAGGGCAACAACCTTTTTGCAGCCAGCAAAAACTACGATGGGTATTTCGATCCGGAGACATATGGCAATATCTATGCGCAGCCGGTAACAAAGAGCATCAATATTGGTATTAACGCAAGCTTTTAAATACAGTATGAAAAAACTATTATCTGCAGTACTCCTCCTGGTCATTATATCAACGAGCTCCTGCAAAAAATATCTGGATATCAAGCCAGTCGGTCGTGTGAGACCAGAAACAACGGAGGACTTCCGCGCTCTGTTAAGCAGCGCGTACAATACTTTTCCAGCGTTCAAGGGCCAGCTTGCTCTCCGTACGGATGAGTTGATTATGAACGAATATTCAGAAGACGCTATTTATTCAAGGGATATTTTTACATGGAAAGATGGTTCAGCCGATCCGGCAACAACAGAGTTCCCTTACCAGTCATTTTACCAGAGTATTTTTTATACAAACGAGATCATCCTTAGTGCGGAAGCAACGGCTGGAAAGAGTGCCGAAGTAGATCAAATTCGCGGGGAAGCTTATTTGTTGCGTGCTTACAGTTATTTCGAATTACTGAACCTGTTTGCAAAGCCTTATAACAAAGAAACGGCTTCTGCTGACCGGGGCGTGCCCGTTTCTACAGAAATCGACCTCGAAAAGAATTTTGTGCCGGCGCCTGTTGAAGCGGTGTATTCGCAGATCTTTTCAGATATTCAAAACGCAGAAGGCTTGATTAACATTACGTCGTTCGAGGTTGGAAAGAATTATCGTTTCAGCCGCAGGGCAATGGAAGCATTCAAAGCCCGGATTTACGAATATCGTGGTGAATGGGAGAAAGCGTTGAGCTCAGCCGAAAAAGCTTTGACTGTAAATCAGGAACTGGAAGACCTAAATAGCAGCCAGCGTTTGCCAACGAATTTCCGTTCAGTAGAAAGCATTATGTCTTTGGAAGCAACTCTCCCTACTTTGGTCGCCCGGGCTGTGTATGTTTCCCCCAATCTGATAAGCAAATATCAGGCAGGCGCCGATCTTCGTTTAACCACGTTTTTCAGCAAAAGCGGGAGCCGCTATAATTCTCTGAAGACCGGTAGCGACGAATTTAAAGTGACCTTCCGGAATGCCGAGATGTATCTCATCAAAGCAGAGGCAGCTTACCAAACAGGCAACACAGCCCTTGCCCGCGAAACACTTCTTGCTTTAAAAGCAAAGCGGTTTACGCCGCAGGGATATGTTGCTGAGGTTGCAAAAGTAGGCCAGCTGAGCGACCCTGCACTCCTCACAGAAATTCTGGAAGAGCGCACCCGCGAGCTTACACTCGAAGGACATCGCTGGTACGACCTGCGGCGATATGGCCAGCCCAGTATCACTCATAAGTTTAACGGAGACACTTTTGTGCTTCAGCAGAACGATCCCCGCTATACACTGAGATTCCCGGCCTCGGCAATAAAGAATAACCCAAACCTTCAATAAATTAATGATTCATACAGCCTGATAAACTGTAGAAAGCTCCGGTCTTTAAAAAGCCGGAGTTTTTTGTTTATTTTGATGCCATCAAATGGCGATGACTGTACTGATTGTTGAGGATGAAGAACTGGCGGCCAGTGAACTCCGGGCTATTTTATCAGAAACAGATACTTCTATCGAGGTAATTGCTGTCGCGGCCACTATTGATGCTGCTGTTAAAATACTGAAGGAATCGGCTCCCGATCTGATATTTATGGACATCCATCTGGGTGACGGCGACAGCTTTGAAATATTTCAGCGAACCGAAGTTAAATGTCCGGTCATTTTCACAACAGCTTATGATCAGTATACCCTGAAAGCCTTTAAAAACCAGGGCATCGACTACATTCTGAAGCCTTATGATCGTGAGGACATTGAGCAAGCACTTAAAAAGCTCAGAGGTCTGCTCGAACAAGCTCCCGGCGCGGAAGCCAAAACTCCGCTCAATGCCATGCAGCCTCTGCCTGGAACCAGGAACCGCTTCATGGTTAATCTGGGGAGCCGCATTAAAACAGTGAATGCCAGTGATGTTTCCTATTTTATGGCAGAGGATAAATATCTCTATCTGTTTACTAAAGAAGGCGAATCGTACATTCTCGACGAAACTATTACCAGCCTCGAACCACAGCTCCCAATGCAGGAATTTTTCAGGATCAGCCGGAAGTTTATTATTCACATCAGTTCAATAAGAGAAATGTTTAAGTTGTCGCGTAACCGGATAAAGGTGATACTTGATCCTCCCCCGCCCGGAAATCTGACAGTAGTAGTAAGTGAGGACCGTGCTTCTCAGTTCAGATCCTGGTTAAATATGTAGCCGGATTGAGTATCCCTTATTATCTGCAGGCATCCTTGCCGGTTCGTAAATATCTTAAATACAACTGAGCGCAAGCCAGTGCATCCGAAAGGGCATTATGATGTCTCAGGCTGATATCATACATCGAGCACAATTCTGATAGCTTTCGCTTGTATATTTGATAAGTGCAAACTTTGGTATACTCGGGTATCTTTAGATTATAATATGTAAGAGTTTGTTCCAGACAACTGCAATCAAATGCTGCATTATGCGCTATTACCTTCTGCCCTTCGATAAAAGGAAGCAGTGATTGCCATACAACGTTAAAGGTTGGCGCTGTAGCTGTCATTGCCGAAGTGATACCATGAACCTGAGTATTGTAGAAACTATACTCGTTGCCCGGAGGCTTTATCAATATATCTACCTTTTGTGTCGGCACCCCCTTTTCTACCCTGATAAGGCCGATCTGACAGATGCTCCATCGTTTCCCCTGAGCGGTTTCAAAGTCAATTGCAGTAAAGGTATCGGGCATGTGCAGTAGTATTAATCTGAATGAGTATTTCGGATCAAACTTATATAAAAATAACTATTCCGGTTCTTCAAAGTTGTCGTAATAGGTAAAATCGGCACTTATCTTTCCATTTTCGATCTTAAAAATGGTGCATATAGGAAGTTCAAACTTCGAGTTATCGGGAGCGGTTCCTGTAGAAATAAATTCTACAATGACATGTTTTTCGCCAGAGGGGTAGATCTCTACTATTTCGTCGTGTACATCTGGAAACGTGCTGCCAAGCTCCGTGTACTTCCCGATAGTTTGCTCATGAGTTTGTTTCACAATGCCGGTACCGAGAGATGGGTCTTTAAAGTCGGCAGTGTCTGTATATAATGCCGCCATTTCCTTCCACTTGTGCTCGTTGAAGAGGTCAAAGTACTGCTTTACAAGAGTGATGTTTTCTGAGTTTTCCATGGATTTTGGTGTTTTGTTGTTACAGGACGTGAAGGTGATAAACAAGAAGGTAATAAATAATGGGTATTTCATTGGAGCGTATTTAATTTTGTTTAACGGGAAACCGACGGTATGAATATACAAGATTCTGCTGAATATTACATAATTCCGGTTTAGGCAGCAGTCGTTTTATGGCTTGATCCGGCAGTGTCATCCTCAAAAATTACAGCTTCCCTATCTTAAAGAACCACGGCATTAAACGTCCGGCCTTTCTTTGTATCAAACATTTAAAGAAAGAACAAGATGAAAAAGCTCATTACACTTATTGCCTGTATGTTCTTATTGACAGGTACGGGCCTCAGGGCCCAGACAAAAATGACGGACGAACAACGGCAAGAAACCCTGGCCAGGTTTGAAGAGTTTAAAACGAAATTGAACCTGTCCGAAGAACAGGAAACGAAGGTCGATGCCATCAATTCCGAATTTTTCAACGGGCTCTCCGCCTTAAAGTCATCCGGCGAATCGAAAATGGCAAAATACAAGAAGTTCTCTGCCCTCCGTTCAAAGAGAGATGCTCAGATGAAAGAGACCCTCAATGACGACCAATACAAGGAATACAAGAAGTTCCAATCAGAAATGAAGAAGAACGTTAAAGAAAAAAGGAAACAGAAATAGCAGCACCCATGAAATCACACTTTATGAATACTATACTGATCCTTCTTCTTCCATTCTTCTTTGGGAGCTGTAAGAAGGATGATGACAATCCTTACAAGGATAGTAAATACGATTTTTCGTCTGTCGACAGGTTTATCGATGAGAATCTGGGCGTTTATCAGAATCAGGTAGCAGTACTGGTTTCTCAGAATGGCGAGGTGATTTACCGGAAAGAGGTGAACCTCGGCATTAACTCGCCCCGTATGATCGCATCGGCTTCAAAATGGCTGTCGGGGGCTGTCATTATGAAGCTTGTGGACGAAAAGAAACTCTCGCTGGATGATACTGTTGGAAAGTTCCTGCCGGTTTTTACGGAGAACCATAAGGGACAGATCACCATCAGGCAGCTGTTCTCTCATACCTCAGGATTTGAGGGCGACCTCGAGGAGCCGGGGGAATTTTCAGACAAGTACGAATACCAAAAAGACCTCACGCTAGCGCAGGCAGTGGATTCGATAGCTGTTCATACACCCCTGGTCCATACTCCTGGCTCTGTTTTCAGTTATGGCAGTGCGGGTATGCACGTCGCCGGGAGGATAGCTGAGCTGGTGAGCGGAAAATCGTGGCAGGCGCTTTTCGACGAAGAGGTTGCAGGACCCTGCCAGATGAGAGCGGTTTATTCCTCTAACGGTCCAAACCCCTTAATTGCTGGCGGGGTGAGAACAACAGCGCGCGATTATCTGAATTTTGTGGAGATGATCGTTAACGGCGGAACCTTTGAGGGTAGAAGCGTTCTGAGCGGCGAGGCCCTAACCCAAATGATAAGGGATCAGACTGGCGGAGCAGAGATCGTAGCGACTCCTTACCCCGCAAACCCTTTTTCCGAATACAGCAACACCAGCCTGAGGTATGGGATAGGAAACTGGCTCGACGTAGTGGATAATTCAGGGAGTGTAGTTGAATCCAGCAGCCCCGGAATGTTTGGCACTCATCCATGGCAGGACTCCAAACATAAGGTCGCCGGAATTATCTTCACACGAACCAAACCAAAGGAAAGTCAGATGACAAGTTTGAAGATCAGGCAAATGATCCGGGATATTATCGATGCCGGAGGTAAGTAACAGATTTTATCCTTATGAACAGGACAGAAAAACAGATAAGTCTGTATAGTTCACTGGCAATAACAGTGTTATTAAACTCAGGTAAGTTAATGGCTCTGCGCGAGAGCGGGCTTCTAGCCCGGTTCTGGCGCTTTGATGTTGCGGAGTTTGGTTTCCAGTTTACGGTCATGTTCCTGTTTTGTTATTTCTTCTTTGTCCTTAATCTGGGTACCAATGCAATTTCAGCATTAAGAGATAGAAACAGATTTGTTGAGTAC
>DALYUO010000055.1:8977-13359 GCA_031981225.1 Pararcticibacter sp. | reverse complement strand
ACTCATAAACGGACTGATCTTTTTTGTGTTCACAGGTATTTTGGCAATAAGCTTGCGGTTTCTTTTTTATCCCGGGCATGCGCCTGTTTTTTTTTCGGGCAATACACTTTTCGAGATTTGGGTTGTCGCTTATCCTTACGGGCATGATGATTAAGGTGATGTTACTTATACGGGAAGCCGGGAAACACGAACGCGAAAATGAACTTTTGAAGAATTCGTACATGAAGGCCGAACTAGAGATCCTGAAAGATCAGATGAACCCCCATTTTTTGTTCAACTCGCTCAGTAGTCTATCTGCCGTGGTGAGAGAAAGCCCAGCCCTGGCACAGCGTTATATCATGCACCTGTCGCGCGTATTCCGCTATGCCCTCGAACGACCGGAGAATAATCTCGTTACTCTGGGCGATGAGCTAAGGATGGTAGATTCTTTTGGGCAGTTGCTCAAAATGCGATTCGAGGATTCCTTCAGGTTGGAGGTAAACGTTGATAGCCGTTTTCTTAATTACAGGCTGCCGCACTTGTCGCTGCAGCCTGTTCTGGAGAATGCAGCGAAGCATAATGCAGCCACGCTGGAGTGCCCGCTGGTAGTAAGAATACTTGTTGAAGATGACTGGATAATCGTCATTAACAATCTGAATCCTATGGAAGCGGAGAGTAACGGTACGGGACTGCTTAACCTCAGCGAACGTTTTAGAATTCTTATGCGTCAGGAGATCATTATAGAAAAGCAAGCTGACGTTTTCCTGGTTAAATTACCTCTGCAACATGAATGAACTGCGCATCGTAATTGTCGAAGATGAGCCCGCTACAGCGAGAAATTTGTCGCACTTACTGAAGGGCACAGATAATAATATCCGGGTTTGTGCTGTTCTTCCCTCTGTCGGATCATCTGTCAAATGGTTCAATGAGAACAGGGATAGCTATGATCTTATCTTTATGGACATTCGTCTGGCGGACGGCATTTCCTTTGAGATATTCAGGGAAACGGAAATCCCCAAACCCGTGATCTTTGTAACGGCCTATAACGATTACGCTCTCCAGGCTTTTAAGAATAACGGGATAGATTATGTGCTCAAACCTTTTGATGAAGAGGAGATCAGCCGGGCGCTTCAAAAATATAAAAGTCTCACTGCGTCAAGCAGCAATGATGTGGAAAGTGTTAACATCGTAACCAGTCGGCTTATAGAGCAGTTAAATACGTTAACGCGTCCGTATAAGAAATCTTTTCTGATTCACTTTCGTGACAAGCTGATCCCCGTGGATGTTTCAAAGATCAGTTGGTTTTATACTGCCAACGAAGTGGTATATGCCTGCACGATGGACGGTAAACAATATGTGATGGATTTTACGATGGAACAGCTCGAACAGCAGGTCGACCCACAATTGTTTTTCAGAGCTAACCGCCAGTTTATAATCAACCGGACAGCAATACTGGAAGCCAACTTTTATTTCAACGGACGCCTGTCGTTGAAATTGAAACCCGACGCACCAGAGAAAGTCCTTATCAGCAAAGCACGCGTGCCTCGGTTTAAAGCCTGGATGAATAGTTAGTCGCACGTTAGCAAATGAAACTATTCTGTCTCCCGGTGGTTAAGCTATTAATAATGTGAACATTATTAATAAATCAAACTATGAAAACGTTAAGATATTTCTGCTGGCCTGCCCTTATGGCCATATTTATCGTGTTTGCTTCTGCAGCTGATGCCGGCAAGGAAACCAAAAGACTGGAAAAATCAACTCAGGTGCTTAGAGACTTTGCGAAAATGAAGGAAAGCATTCCTTCTGAGCTGCTAAAAATAGCCGAAGGAATAATTGTTGTTCCGGGCCTGATCAATGCCGGACTTGGTATTGGAGGCAAACACGGAAAAGGAGTAGCCGTGGTAAAAACAGCTTCGGGTGCGTGGAGCAACCCGGTGTTCGTAGCCATTACAGGAGGTAGCTTTGGACTCCAGGCAGGCGTGCAGTCGGTCGATCTGGTGCTGGTATTTAAACACAAGTCGACACTCACCAAAATAACGAACAGCGATTTCACCCTGGGCGGCGATATTTCAGTAGCTGCAGGCCCTGTAGGCAGGAGCTCTACAGCCAGCACCAATGTAAATCTGGAGGCCGAAGTGTACTCTTATTCGCGCAGCAAGGGTCTTTTTGCCGGGATTACCGTGAGCGGGTCCAATATCTCGCTTGACAAAACCGCTAACGCAAGTTTCTACGGGAGCTCAACCAGTACCTCTTCCCTGTTCAGCAAATCAACCAGCACGAATGCTAACATTGTAGCATTGAGAAGCGCAGTTTCAGCACTATAATAACAAAGCTGAAGGATTCTAAAGATTAATCCTTCAGTTTTGTCATTCAGCCTAAGCAGGGGAGTGGGAGATCAATTTCTTCATCACATACCCTCCCGCCGCCAGCGCCCCGGCCAGTACCACCCACAACCACCGCTTTGCACTCCTTTTTACTTCTTTCGTTTTTTCAGAACGGGTAACCTGTGTCTGCTGCTGTTCTGCAGAAGCAGTGTTTGTTTGGGCTGCGAGGGTGCGGGTGCTGCCTGATGAATCGCGGCGGGTTGATTCGCCGCTGAGCCTTCCGGTAATGATGATGCGGGAAGCCGTGCCGGTAAAGCCCTCGAGGGGCGAATAATGGAAAGGCCCCGCGGGAATGATCTCAGCCGTGTACTGATGGTTGGATGAATCCGTTATAACGAGCAGGCGCTGCTGCTGCGAAGTGCTGCTCACCGTTTTGCTTTCAGCGGAGCTGCTTTGCCAGGTGGAGGCGCTGTCGGCCTTTCGCACAAGCTTTTCCTTAAAGACGGAGCAGGAGCAGAAGGAAAATAACATAGGGAAGGAAAATAATACAGGAAGGAATCCAAACTGTTTCATGTTCTGGTGATTGAAATAATGTTTCAGGTGATACTTTCACCGGTTTACCGGTAACGTGAGATCTTATAAAGCGACGAGATTAGCCGTCGTTTGCGGTACACCCCGTCGCCATCGCGACTGCCCGCCTCGTTGGTGTTTCCCTCCACTGTCACGGCATATTTTTCGCCCCACTCATCAATAAAACCCACATGTGCAATGCGCCCCTTGTCGGGAAACCAGATGCCGAAGACATCGCCGGGAGAGGGGTATTGAGTTGTAAGTTGTGAGTTGCGGGTTGCAGGACTGGTGGTCGTAAGAGCAGCAGGCTGTGGGTTCGGTGCTGCCGTTTGTTGGCTTTCAACTTTCAACTTTGAACCTTCAACTTTAAACTTTCTCTCCCAGATGACCTTCCCTGCCGGGAACAGATTAGGGCAATAGCCGCTGCGCGGATTGGGAATGCCGGCCTTCCCGAGGCAAAAACACACATAGGCGGCGCACCAGGGCGAGCCTTTTTTGAGGCCAACGCAGTGCAGATATTCTTCTACCCGGTTGCCGTCGTTACGATTCGACGCTTCGCGAACACCAAGTTCGCTGGTATAGATTTGACGTAACTGCCGTGCCGAATCGGCAAGGGATGAAATAACAGCCTTCTGAGCATCCCGAAAAGGCCTGGCATGAGAAGGATCAAGACCGGCATTGTTCCTGATAATCAAAGTAATTAGCAGGAAGAGCAGTGTGGTTTTCATGAAAATTTATTTAAAATAATTTTTGAATTTCCGTACATTTGTTCTTATGGCAACATTGACAGTTAATATTGATAATGAGAAGCATTTGCCTGTACTGAAAGAATTCTTAGTGGGGCTGGGATTAAAATTTCATATTGAAGCTGACTCTGGATCATCTTATTCTGACGAGCTAAAAGAGAAACTTGACAAGCGATATCAAGACTATATTGACGGAAGGGTTTCAATGATCAGTGCTGATGACAGCCGGAAAAGAATTCAGCAAATTTTAGGCTCCTCCTTACATTAACGCCCCCAGCGTCCACACAAAACCCAACAACAGCAGCATATAAAAGCCTAAATAGATCACTACCTTCTGCAGGGGCAGGAGCGACTTGAAGTTGCGTTCAAAATGCAGCTCAGAGTATTCGGCAAACACCGGCCAGATGATCCTGATGGCCCACCAGGTAACCGACTTGAAAACCAGGAAAGCCAGCAGCGCCGTCAGCACCAGGCTGAAGATGCCTGGATCAACAGGAGCCGCGGTAACATCCACATGCCTCGACAGCCATGGAAATAAAAGAAAACTACAGATACTCAGAAAGATAAGAAAGCCCTCATGATGGAGGGAACGACGAAGAACAGAAAACATTTTCATAATAATTGATACTTAAAATGATTAATACTTAAAACCCCTCCTCACTCCCCCTCCACATACAAACTCGTTGAACACCCCAGCCCCCGCCTGCTGGCAAAAATCAGCCAGGCATGCAGGCTGCACCCGGCATACACCCCGGGCAAAGCA
>DALYUO010000055.1:4953-8967 GCA_031981225.1 Pararcticibacter sp. | reverse complement strand
CGCGGCGTACCGCCTCGTTGCGGAACACCAGGCTGGCCTCCTTTTCAGGGAAATAGAGAACAAGCACCGCCATATCTTCATCGTGGCAGCGATAGCTGTTGGGATAGGGAGAGTTGGCCCACTTTACGGTAACCATGCCGCTCTCCCTTGAGAGCCCGGCAGAGAACGTGCTTTCAAGCTTGCCCCTGCACAGCAAAATTTTAGAGTAGCAGATCACCGGTTCAGGAGCCGAACGATCAAAGGCATAATGCATCATGTAGCTGAAAGCCGTTCCGAAGGCGGTTTGCTTCGTAAGGAGGCGGCGGTCCCAAAGTTCGTCGATCAATCCGCGCAAAGGCGTGAGAAAGTTGCAGGTAGCCGCCATTCTTTTCCTGTTTGCGAGCTGCGGTTCGCTGGGGGTACTTTAATCACTCCCACCCTTCTTACATAATCTCTTTTCCGAGGCAGTAGACCAAATCGCCCACCCTGCCCGAAATCTGTCCGTTAACAATAATTGCCATAGCTAAAAGAATAACAAAATGAAAAATCAGTACCGGCCGAAGTCCGGCCGGTACATTGCTTATCAGAATACGCTCACAGAACCTACGTACATAGACTGCGAGTTTTTCCTGACCGCCACACCCGAAAAGAACAGGTAAACATGCACCTCATCGCCCGAGAACGAGTCCGGAACATGCATCGCCAGTTTCAGATCTCCGCGCACGGCGCCGTCGGTACTGTATATAGCCAGTTTTTTAACCGGGTTATATACAATCACCACGGCCTTGTCTGAGAGGCCCTGATCTGTGGCCACATCAAGGTTCTGCCAGGAAACATTTACCACACCCGGCTCCGTACTGGAGGCATGGGTATCGGCCGCCGGAAGCAGCCTTCCCTTGCTGATCACAACAGAAGGGTAGTCTACCGAAAGGGCGGCAAGGGTGCCCCCGATCACACGCATGTTGGTGCTCATAGCGAGGTTGAAAGCCGTGCTGCGGCCCTGATACTGGTATTTGTAGCCAAGATCTATCGCCCCGGCAAACGATGAGAGAAAATCGAACAGTAACGTAAACTTTGCGCGCTGGGTAAGCTGCGCTTCGGTAGCCGTTTTACTGCTGGTTGCAGCTACCCCGCGAAGGTATTTGATATCGCGCCAGTTGCTTGCAACTACGTTACCGATCTTTCCGGAAATGGTGCCTATCACACCAGGTTTTAATTCTGCCATTTTAAAAAAATTAACTGTTAAACATGTTTCCTTCCGTTTTTTGTCACCCCTCCGGAAGGAACCGAAGGGAACAGCTATCAATAGTACCGGTACGTCGTGCTGATGGAACAAACGTAGCCACCACGGCAGCGGAGGTGAATTTTAAACCTTGATTTTCCGGTTATTTCCGGTTATTTTCCGGTTTCCGGAAAATGGACATCACGAAACATCCCCCTGTAACGCAGGCTTCAGGCCCTGTTCTAACCCGGCTTTGAAAGCAGACCGAACGAACGCCGTGCAGCTGCCGAACTGATGCGGCCGCACGCCAACCTTTACCGAAGCTGTACGGAAGGCGGACAAAGGGATGGCAGTAATTATTCAGGCTCCTACCTGATCAGTCCTTTATCGCGGCCAAATTGAAGAATTTTCGATTTTGCATACAGGCGGCAAGAGCCCACCTGCTCGGGCAGCAGTTTTCCGCTGGTTTTCCAGTTTCTTACCGTGCGTTCGTCTACCCCCAGAAGGTCGGCAACTTCTTTCTGCGAGAGGAAAACTTCGCCGGTATAATAGCTGATAAAAGACATAAGGCTGGTGGCGAGCTGGCGGTGTCCTTCATAGAAATCCACCAGCGTTTCATTAATGTTGCCGAGTTCCGAGCGGATGTCAGAAATATTCTTCTCGATACGTCTGGTTTCGTGCATAACTAATATGGGTCTGGATTTTAAGTTAACGGATAGATAATCGTGGCGTCTTAAATAAATACGGAATCCAATTAAGTTAAAAAAAATAAGACCTTCTGCATAGGTAAATGGCGGTTAGTAGTCCCGTTCGTTCAGTTTCGTTTTCCGGTTGAGCCATTCTAATCCCGTATCAAAAACCCCTTTCAGGGTAGCGGCTACCTTTTTGTCGGTTCCATAAAATGCTTTTTTAAAGCTTCCCTCAGCCGTTTCTTTATTATGATTGCGCACCGTTATAAACATCAGACGCCATATTTCAAGCAGTTTTTCCAGGTCCTTGTTTGTAATTACCTTCGTTTCATACAGGCAGCGTGCAAACATGGCCAGTGCCCTTGCCGAAAGGGAGGTTGAGAATCGCATCTGGTCAAGCCTGTGCAAAAGCCTCTCCTGTACACGTGCCTCAAACTGCTCTTCGCTTAACCAGAAAGCCCTTGTATCGTCTCTCCAGCCGGTACATGCCGCACACAGCGACTGCAGTGCGGGGAGCTGCAGCTGATCGCCCTTGAGGGAAACGAAAAGAGGGCCGAGCTCATGAAGCTTCAGGAGCACATTCTCACGTCCGCTCTCCGCAGGCAGCTTTTTATTAAGCCATCCGAGGCAGTGCATTACAAATGCAGGATCGTTAAATCCCCTTGTCATCAAAGCCAGGCTGAGGTTGTCGCCGGTATCTTTTCCGCTCTTGCGCTGCAGTATTTGCTGCATCACGATACCAAGGCGGTGCAGGCAGCGGCAGTCGGAAAAGGGCCGCGAACTGTGGTTGTTTTTAACGGCGAACGAATGAATAAAATTTTCTATCACCTGCACCAGTTCCGCATCGTCCACCCTTTTCTTCATTTTCCTGATCAGCCGGGCCAGATGATCTTTCTGGTTGAGATAAAACTCGAGGCCAGTTAAGGCCGGAGCCGGGGCGTCGTAGTCAAAATATTTGCCGAAAAATTCGGCCAGGTTCCTGATATCTCTGTTTACGCAGGTTAAAAGGGAGGCAATAAAGGAGGTGTAATCCGAGCGATGCTTCTTTTTAAAATACTCTCCGGCGCCGTCGGGCCCCAACTGCCCGGTAAGCAGCTCCATATATTGGCAGAGATTGCAGAGGTAGTCATTAAAGTACCGCCTCGACAGCTCGTCTGAATCTGCATCATGGTGCAGGGCAATCACTTGTAGTTTTAGTTCTTTTAATCTCCGGCAAAACCGTTCTTCGAATTCGCGGCGACGTTCGGGTGAAGCCGAAGCTTCCTTCATCTGAACAGGATTTAAGGAGCAGAACAGCTCAATAAAGGTAGTAAAGGGATAATGGTCCATACGTATAAGATTTTAAAACACAGGAAGAATCCGTCAGGGGATCGTTTTTCTGGCAGCGTGCGGGACAAGGCGGGACGCTTTACTTTTGTCTCCGGGAGTTCTTCATTTTAGAGTTTATACGTTAAAAGTATCAGAATGTAACAAAGGATTGAATTTTTTTACAGATAACCGCCATTTACCCACCATTCTTTGTTCTTTTTTGCCAAAAAAACCTATTTTATTTACATCCATATGAAATTTTTATAACGTATGGATGCCGATTTACTGTTAAAAACACTCAGCAAGGGACATGGTTTAGCTTTGCCCGATCAGGAGATCATCCTGAGTATGCTCGGGGAAGAAAAATTCAGCAAGAATGATTTTTTGCAGCACGATAATGAGCGGAGCAGGCGACTGTACTTTATTAAATCGGGCTTTGTAAGAATTTACTTCAACAGTCCCGAAAAGCAGGTTACTTACCTCTTTGCGAGGGAAGGCGAATTCGTTACTTCCACATCGTTTTTTGACCAGACACGTGCTGAGGAAAACATTATCGCTGAGGAAACTACCGAAGTTCTTTCCATTAGTTACCCTGACCTGATGCTGCTGATGCACTCCACTGATAACATCAGGCGTGTGCTGATCTATTTCTGTAACCTGTACCGGCGGATGGCTTTAAGAAGGCTGCGCTCTATGCTGGAAGACAGCCCCGAAGAGCGGGTCAGAAAGTTATTTGCCCGGTATCCGGATATCCTGCAAAAAACAAAACCTGAGCATGTTGCCAGCTACTGCGGTATCAGCAGGACCAGTCTCTAC
>DALYUO010000055.1:0-4943 GCA_031981225.1 Pararcticibacter sp. | reverse complement strand
TGAAAAAGTTGAAATAGTTCCAGATGGCACTGCTGCAGACACGGCACCGCTGTAACTTGGATTCAACAAATAATCTACTGCACTATGAAAAGATATACTCTTCCGGCCATCATTTTCCTTCTGATGCTGCTTTACGGCTGGACGGCAGTATCAAATTTCAGGGATTTGCAGGCCTTTAACATCAAATTACACATGCAGGTATTTTCGCCGCTAATGGCGGATGTACTGACCTTTACAATTCCGCCAGTTCTGGCCGTAGTTTTCTTCCTGCTTTTCTTTCCCGAATCGCGGTTATGGGGCCTTGCCTCTTCATCCGTTTTGCTGACGCTATTCTCCGGATACACGATACTCGTTCTTTGCAGCTTTTTTGAAGCCGATGCATGTTCGTGTATCTCGGTCATCAAGGGAATGAACTGGACTCAGCAGACTGTGGTCAATCTTGTTTTTTTAACACTCTCAATTATCGGTTTAACCCTTAAAAGAAAGGAGGCTCAATGAAAGAAAATGCAGCGTGAAAAGCCTTTGCCTCCGGTTTTAAGGATAGTGCCGGCAGGTGTGCTTATTCCATCAGATACTGAACTATCCGGAAAACAAATTGAATCATTCATTTTTAAAGTTCAATCACATGAAAAAGTACTTTTTAGGGATTACAGCCCTCGCACTGGTGTTCGGAGCAACAGTGCTCAATCAATTAAATGCAGAGGCAGCAACGGCTAAGCAAACCGGGCTTTACTGGTATTATAAGAATCCTTTAACCGGATCATATTCTTTCGTCGGCCAAAACACCACCCCTCCAGCCGGTGTTTCCTGCCCTGAAGGAGAAGATGAGATCTGTCTCAAAGCTTTCAATGCATCTCAGGATGCATCCATGATCACCGACAGCACTCCTTCACAGCAAACCACTACCCGCGCTTCAAATTAGGCGGTTCAGGCTTGTTTTTATTTTTAGAGAGGATGCTCCCCAATGCGGAAGCATCCTCTTCTTTTATCTTTCATTTTGCGGCATGCCGGGATTATAACCAATCACTGCCGCCGGGATTAGATACGTATACCTCAGGTCATTGGACGCCAGGGTATACGTTTCTCCGTTAATTATCCTCTTCAGCGTAATTCCGCGGCCTTCGAGGTTAAGCCTGCGCAGGTCTGTCCACCGCAGACCCCTGAAACACAATTCTTTTCTCCGTTCTGACAGGATCAGATCCAGCGCCTCCGCCGGGGTACTTGCCGTAAGCGGCACGAAGGGAGAGGCAGCCGTATTCACATATCTTTTAGCCAGGAGGGTATTCAGATCGGCCATAGCTTGCGCTGTATTGCCGGTTCGGGCGTAACATTCGGCCCTTACAAGGTACATTTCGTCGGTTGCCAGCCCGGCAAAGTTTTGCTCCTGCCCGGTATAGCTTCCCTTATAGCGGTAACCGATCTGCTGGGCCGCGGCACGGAAAAAGATGGTCTTCCGCAAATCCCTGGCGGTATACGAGCGGTACAGCACACTGTCGACCCTGGCGAAGGCAGGCCTTACCGGGCTCTGCAAAGAAATGCCGCCCAGCATTACTGCTGAAAAGATCACTTCCGGGTTATTCAAACCGAGACCAGCAAAGGGGTAAGTTGCACCGGCGTTCAGCGTGTTGTAATCCAAAAGCGTACCGGCAACCATCAGGCAGGAATCGGCATATGCTAACGCACCAGCATAATCTCCGGCCGACAGGTAAACCCTTGCCAGCAAAGCCAGGGCGGCAGGCCGCGAAGGCCTCTCCTTGTATTTCAGATCATCCGGCAAAAGATCTTTCGCCTTCAGCAGGTCACCGGCAATCTGATCGTACGTTTCCTTAAGGGTTGCCCGCTGGATCTTTTCATTAAGGTCCGCGTGAAGTCTCAGCGGAATCCCCCATCCGGCTGCAGCCTCGCTGTATGGCGGGGCAAATACCTGTGCAAGCTGGTAAAGAGCATGGGCGCGATAAAACAGGGCACTGCCTTTCAGCCGGTTATATTCGTTGATGTTCCCGGCGGCTGGCAAAAGTTTCTCCAGTCCGTCGAGCACCACATTGGCATTAAATACACATTGGTAAGGCCGGCTCCAGTCCGGTACGTTTTCAACGGTATTAGCGTCCGCCTTCCAGATATAATAGTCCCTGAACAGGGGGCGGATGGTGTTATTATAGTTAGTTTCAAGCAAATAATAATCATCGGCACCGGTTTCCCCCAGATGAGGCACCAGGCCTTCGCCCGAAGCCACACCGTTCATATCATAATCATTATCAAGGATCGCCTGGAAATCAGTCAGTGAGGCCGGAACAACCAGGGCCTGGTTGGGCTTGTCGCTCAGAAATTCGTCCTTATTGCAGGAAAGCAATACAAGCATAAGAAGTGCACACAGGGTAATACTATATTTCATGATCTTTAAAATGTGATTGAAGTTCCCAAAGCAATCTTTTTCCCTTCCCGGGGAACATTATTATAATAGGGGTCGATATCCAGTTTGTTCGCCTTCCAGATAACCCCCAGGTTGGAAGCGTACAGGTACAGCCGCATCGCGCTGAAAGGAAATTTTTTCCTGAACAGCGAAGCCAGGTTGCAGTTCAGGCTGATGTCTGAAAGGCGGATATTATCCGATTTCTGTACCAGCACAGCAGAATTCGCGTAAAAATTATCGCGGTTTGGATCGTTGTTGGGATAGACCATAGACGGCACATACGTATTCTTTTCATCGCCCGGCTTCTGCCATCTTCGGGAGAAATCGCTGTGCCCGCCCCATCCCTTAAGTATTCCGGGATAATACACAGAAGTGGTTCTGAAGAAAGCCCCGGCCTGATAGGCGACGGTAAACGACAGCGACATACTTTTCCAGCTGAAGGTATTCCTGAACGATCCGAAATAAACCGGCTGCAGCGGCCCGTGATAACGAAGGCTGTCAAGGGGCGTACTGGTATAGATGGAGCTGTAGTCTTTGCTTTCAATCCCGTTGAAATACCCCAGCGGATCGCCGGTCTGCGGGTCAAGCCCGGCCCAGCGAAAGCTGTACACGCTGTAAAGCGGTTTGCCGATCACAGGATTGATGGTTCCGGCAGAAAGATAAACATAGGCGGCGCTGCTTTCGGGCATCAGATAGCGCGTTACCTTCTGTTTAGAGAAGCTGAAAATGAGATTACTCTGCCACTTCAACCGCCCGTTCAGGTTGTTGCTGTTCAGCTGCAGGTCAAATCCCCTGCCCTGCATGCCCGCTACGTTGGCATAGGCCGAGGTAAAGCCGAGTGTGGGGTCGGTAGGAACAGAGGCCAGCAGATCGGCAGCATTCTTTACATAATACTCTGCCGTACCCGAAATTACGTTGCCCCTGGTACCAAAATCCAGCCCGGCATTGAACATCTTCACCTTTTCCCAGCGGAGGTTTTCATTCGGCGGGGTCTGGATAAATGCATTACGCAAGCCGGTCATTGACGTATTAAAAAGGGCGGTAGTATAGGCCGAAGCCAGCCTTGAAACATTTCCGTTTACCCCATAGGTGCTCCTGATCTTCAGAAAAGCAAGGAACGGGATGTGAAAGAGCTTTTCGTCGCTGATGGTCCAGGCCGCCCCAAGCGACCACAGGGGGGTGCCCTTTTCATTTGCGCGGACACCAAACAAATTTGCTTCATCTTTCCGGAAACTTCCGGAGAAAACATACCGGCCATTCAGCGAATAGGAGGCATTGCTGTACCAGGAGAGGAAATGGTCGGTAAGGCGGCTCAGCCCCTGCCTGGTGCCTATGGATGCAGAGCCTGAACTGTTGTTCTGGCTGTACAGGCTATGATAGTCGAGGTCCGAAACGATCACCCCGGTCTCCGGGTCGTACCCGTAATACCGGCTGCTGCTGGTTTCGGTAACCCGGCTCCTGATCTCATAGCCTGCGAGCGCCGTCACCCGGTGTTTCTGATTGAAGGTGCGATCAAAGTTCATCTGCAGCCTGCCCTGGTGCGATATCACTTCGCTCCGCGCTTCATCAAGGATCCCTCCGGCAGGGATAGGGAAAGTGAAGTCGCCGGTGCCTGCGTTAAGCTGGGCAAAGCGGTTCACCAGGTTCCTCGTGTAATACGAATCAGCCCGGTACAGATCGGTCTGGTTTGCCGGCTGGTTTTCATGCTGGTATTTAATCTCCGCATTCAACCCCGCTGCCAGCGTGTATTGAGCACCTGCGTTGACAAGCGATTCCGTGACTTTATTTTCGTGCGTTGTTTTCCGTATATCCTCCAGCGGTTTGAAGGTCCAGTCCTGCAGCAGCCCGTGACCGGCCGTATCCAGATAGGCTTTCGGATAATCGAGGTATACCGGCAGCGGATTCCCCTCATCATCAGCCAGGCGGGCATACGGATAGTAAGGATAACTGCGGCCCGAAAGATAGCCGTTGTTATTGCCCGACTTTGTATCCGATCGGTTCCAGGCTAGTACCGCATTCAGGCGCAGGTGCGGCGTTGCCTGCACATTTAGCGAGGAGCGTAAAGAAACGCGGTTGTAAGAGGAGGCCACCAGGCCGGGAAGATTGCGGTCGTACCCGGCTGAAAGGTAATAATTGACCCGCTCGCCATTTCCGCTCACATTCAGGCTGTGCTGCTGGCTGACTGCCGTACGGTAAAAATAGTCCTGCAGATCGGTCCTCACATCATGACCTTTCATTGCCTCTATGCGGTCATCATTTTCGGACACACCCGCCATTACCGGCCCGTGCCCCCCAAACAGAAGCTGCGGCAGCATCTTTCAGCACCGAGATACTTTCTATATCATTGGGGTTGATATGGCTGAGATCGCCGTCGTAAGGAAAATCATCGAGAACGATCAGCGGCTCTGCATTGGCGGTAATGGTACTCCGGCCCCTGATCAGCAGGGGGTCGGTTGCTGCAGCGTCGCCATGATTAAAAAGCAGCCCCGGAACATTATTTTCCAGGCGGTCGTTAATATTCGTAGAGACCATC
>DALYUO010000054.1:22386-23007 GCA_031981225.1 Pararcticibacter sp. | reverse complement strand
GCGCAACAGCATATTCATCAAAAACTAATTGAAAGATCAAAAGACCTATTGTCGGGCACCAGTCTGACCATCAGTGAAGTGGCTTACAAATTAGGCTTTGAGCATCCACAATCTTTCAGCAGGCTGTTCAAAATAAAAACCCGGATATCACCCGTACAATTCAGGACAGCCTTTAATTAATCACAGTATACTTACCATTTCAGCGCTCCTGTTAGAAATCCCTACTTCGTTATCATACCAGGCCACGACCTTCACCATCTCACCAATGTTCTTAGTCATAGTGCCATCCACGACAGAGGAATGTGTATTTCCCAGGATATCAGAAGACACCAGGGGTTCTTCTGTGTATTCCAAAATACCCTTCAATGAGTTTTCTGCGTAGTGTTTAAACAGTTCATTCAATTCCTTCGCTGAAACTTCCTTTTTCAGGTTGACAGAAAGATCGACGATTGACGCATCAATCACCGGAACGCGGTAAGAATAACCATCCATTATGCCTTTTAGATTGGGGAGTACGTCGCCAATGGCTCTGGCAGCACCGGTTGTTGTCGGAATAATAGAATACGTCGCGGCACGAGCTCTGCGCAAATCTCTATGAGGGGCATCCTGCAAATTTTGATC
>DALYUO010000054.1:12492-22376 GCA_031981225.1 Pararcticibacter sp. | reverse complement strand
GCCGTGAAGGCATGTACAGTAACCATGTATCCCGACTTTACACCAAACTCTTTATCAAGTATATACAATATGGGTGCGATACTGCCGGTGGTACAAGATGCAGTAGAATAGATCTGATCATTGCCAATCAAATCGTCGTTTATACCATGAACAATTGTTTTTACGCCGCCGGTAGCTGGTGCAGTGATCAGTACCTTCTTTGCGCCTGCGGCGATGTGGGCCTGGGCGGCCGATTTATCAGTAAACCGGCCCGTTGATTCTACTACTACATCAACTCCGAGGGATTCCCACGGTAACTTCGCCGGGTCTTTTTCGCTCAGTAAACGTATCTTCTTTTCGTTTACTATGATGTTTTCACCATCTTCCAGAACTTCACCCGGAAAACGTCCATGAGCGGTATCGTATTTTAAGAGATGTGTTAACGTCTTGATATCGGTAAGGTCATTGACTGCTACAACCTCTACTTCTGGCTTATTTTCAAGCGCGCGAAGTGTCATCCGGCCAATACGGCCGAATCCATTAATTGCAATTTTCATAATGTTAATTTTTAAAGTTTGAATTACATTAAGTGATCACATCGGCTAAAGAGGTTCTAAAAGCCCTCCGGTAGTCGGATGGTGTGACCATTAAGTGACGTAAAAAAGTCCTCCTCATTGATACCAGACCACCTAGTCCGCATTTCTCAGCGATCTCTTCCAATGTGCTATCGGTATCTTCAAGATATTTACGCGCCGCTTCAACACGTAGCTTTTCTACATATTTTGCCGGTGGTGTACCTGTTTGTTTATGAAATACTCTGGTGAAGTTCCTGGGACTCATATTAATATGATCTACTAGCCGCACGATATCAAGCGGTTCGTGCAGGTGTTCGATCATCCAGGGACGCATCTTTTCGGCAATGTTTTGATGATCTTGTACAGGCAGTAAATTGCCGAACTGAACCTGAAACCCTGGCCTGTTGAGGTAAAATACCAGTCGCCGGGCTACCTGCATCGCTATTTCCCTGCCGTAGTCTTCTTCTACGAGGGCCAGGGCCAGGTCTATCCCTGAAGACACCCCACCGGAAGTATAAATCTTGCCGTCTTTTGTGTAAAACGGATTGGAATCTACCTGAACCAACGGATAGTTTTTCTGAAGCTGCCCGCCACGATCCCAATGGGTAGTTGCCCTTTTGCCGTTTAATAGCCCAGCCTTGGCAAGTGCGAAAGCGCCCGCACAGACAGAGCCTACTCTCCGTGTTTGCTGATCTGCTGCAGACAGCCAGCTGTAAAATTCCTGATAATTTGGATCGTCGAGGTTCTGAACATCGTTACTTCCCGCGATCAATAATGTATCGATGTGACCGCGGACTTCCATCACAGAGTACATGCAATTGATCTCAATTCCGGCAGAGGTGGTTACCTGCTTATTGGCAGTCGGCGAAACCACAAGTACATTATAGCCCCCGGAGCCTCCGCTACGTTCAATAATTGTATTGGCACAATTGAACACGTCTGCAGGCCCGGAAAAATCAAGCAACATATGGCCTGTCATTGCAACGATTACCACTTGTTTTTTTGGCTTATCTTTCCTGACCGATAAATCCTCCTGATTCATAAATCAAATTTACAGAATAAAGAATTCGTCTAAAAGGACATAAATTATACAATTTAAGCCAACATTCCCCCAGAGATGACAGTAGTACCTACTGGTTTCTTCAGGGAATCCCTTGCGATTAAAGCACTGACCATTTATAAATCTTTGATTTAAGCTTATATTCGTCCCAATTAATAAAATATGGCATCAGGTTTTTTTGCAATTCTGGATGATATCACTGCTCTCATGGACGATGTTGCAGTAACTACTAAACTGGCGGCCCGGAAAACTGCCGGCATACTCGGCGATGACCTTGCTGTGAATGCCGAAAAAGCGACAGGGTTTCTGTCTTCACGCGAACTGCCTGTACTATGGGCTATTACAAAGGGATCCTTTATTAATAAGCTTATCATCGTCCCTGTCGCATTGGTATTAAACGTCATCTTCCCAGTAGCCATTACAGTGATTTTGATACTCGGAGGTTTGTACCTCGCTTATGAAGGAGTTGAAAAAATTATTGAATATATTTTTCATAAGCCAAAAACAGGGCATGAAGTGGTCGAAGATGTCAGGCAAGACGGCGCAGCAGCCGAAACAGCAAAGGTAAAGTCCGCAATCACTACCGACTTCATCCTTTCCATAGAGATTGTAATTATTGCATTGGGAAGTGTTGCAGAAGAAAATTTAACGACACAGATCTTAACAGTAGCAGCCGTTGCACTCCTGGCTACGGTAGGGGTTTACGGTATTGTAGCACTCATTGTCAGAATGGATGATACTGGTTACCGGCTCATTAGGTATTCGGACAACAAAGGCTTTTTAACAGCAATCGGCTCTTTACTGGTGAAGTCGCTTCCTGTTATTATCAGAGTTTTAGCCATAGTTGGTACGCTCGCTTTGATTTTGGTGTCAGGCGGTATATTCGCTCACAATATTGAATACCTGCACCATGTACTTCCGGCTGTACCGTCGACGGTCAAAGAAATAGTGTTCGGACTGGTTGCCGGTTTGCTTGCTGTAGCCGTTTTGAAAGGCGCAAAGAAAGCACTGTCTTTATTCCGGTAATCTACATCAGACGTCCGGTAGGTACATTCACCCGTTTGTATTGGACATTGGCACGCAAAATATTTAAATTCGTATCAGCTTTTAGCATCTATGAATTTACTGAACATATATTAGACCTATCCTATGGAATTGAATAATAAAGCAACACTCGAAAAGGCAAATGCATTTGTCACAAAAGGCGACAATGAAGGATTTCTGGCTTTCTGTACCGATGATACGGTATGGACATTTGTAGGCGACAAGACATTGCAAGGCAAGGAAGCCGTTCGCCAGTATATGGCAAAGGCGTACATTGAACCTCCAAAGTTCATCGTTGAAAACTTAATCGCAGAAGGCGATTTTGTGACAGCCCTTGGAAAAATAAGCATGAAGAATGAAGAAGGAAAGACAATCGAATACTCTTACTGCGATGTCTGGAGATTTCACGAGGGAAAGATGGC
This sequence comes from Pararcticibacter sp., assembly GCA_031981225.1. GTDB lineage: Bacteria > Bacteroidota > Bacteroidia > Sphingobacteriales > Sphingobacteriaceae > Arcticibacter. The sequence continues at coordinate 19,296 of DALYUO010000054.1, read as the reverse complement.
CGAATTAACGGCTTTCGTTATAGAGACGGTTTAAAATGACCAGCTCAAATTCATAATAGAAGTAACTCCAAAACGCATGGAGGCAATCCATTTCGTCCGGTATCGCTACCAAAGAAACCGTTTTACCCCATGCGTTTCTTTTTTTATCAAAGCTTTCTCAATCCTTTTGTTTCATTTCTGTCTGTTACAGGCACAATACTTATTGCGTAACCGCCGCCGGGCGCAGACAATTGCGTAAGTTTTGATTTGTTGTTTATAATAACCTTGCGGATAGTATATGCCTGCGGATTGGTCTTGTAATCAGCATCCTTCGCATCAGCATAGATCGTTGCAATATATTGCCGATCTGGATCCAGAAAGTTAAAACTTATCTTCGAAGTGATCTTATGATAGCCAGCAGTATTTCCAATAAACCAACTATCGCTTCCTTTCGCTTTGCGGGCAACAGTTATATACTCACCTGGCTCTGCTTCAAGATATATACTTTTGTCCCAGTCCAGGGCCACATCTTTAATAAACTGAAATGCATCCGGAAAGCGTTCATAGTTTTCGGGCAGATCAGCGGCCATTTGCAGAGGACTGCTCATCGTCACATACAAAGCTAGCTGATTGGCTATTGTAGCATTACAGTGGGAATTATTTTTGGGATTAATCTTACTGATATCCATTTCGAATATCCCCGGAGTATAATCCATCGGTCCGCCAATAAGACGGGTAAATGGCAACAATGTCACATGATTAGGTTTGCTTCCTCCAAAAGCCTGATATTCCGTTCCACGGGCCGATTCGTTTCCTATCAGGTTAGGCCATGTACGGCAAATTCCTGTCGGACGTACCGCTTCGTGAGCATTAACCATGATTTTGTATTTAGCCGCTTTCTCAATGGCGTACTGGTAATGATTATTTATCCACTGGCTATAATGCCGCTCCCCACGCGGTATAATATTTCCAACATACCCACTCTTCACCGCCGGATACTCGTATTTATTCATTAGCTGATAGGCTTCATCCATAAACCGTTCATAGTTCCGGATTGAAGAGGATGATTCGTGATGCATCACCATTTTCACCCCCTTACTTTTAGCATAACGATGTATCTCGTCAATATCGAAATCAGGATAGGGCGTTTTAAAGTCGAACACGAAATCTTTTGAATTCCCGAACCAGTCTTCCCAGCCAATGTTCCAACCCTCTACCAATACGCCATCAAAGCCATGTTGTGATGCGAAATCGATGTATCTTTTTACGTTGGCTGTGTTCGCGCCATGTCGTCCGTGCGGTTTAACCTTAGTAAAATCGGTTACACCAATCTGTACAGCAGGCAGTTCACTAGTGTACGACCACTCACTTTTCCCGGTGATCATCTCCCACCAAACCCCTACATATTTCATCGGCTTAATCCATGAAGTATCTTCTATTTTGCTTGGATCGTTCAGATTCAGCGTAATATTAGACGCAAGGATATCACGTGCATCGTCACTCACAATAACCGTCCGCCATGGTGTATTGCAAGGCGCCTGCAGATGTCCTTTCGTTCCATTGGCATCGGGCGTTAACCATGACTGAAAAATTAAATTTTTATCATCGAGATTCAAATGCATACAGGCATAGTTGATCAAAGCAGCTTCGTGCAGATTGATATAGATACCATCGGCAGTTTTCATTTGAAGAGAGGTTTGCACGCCGGTGGCCGAAAAACCAGTCTGTGACAAGTTGCTCTGCCTCCCCTTTTCGCTAATAGCTCGTATCTCCGACAATTTCGACGTCGTATAGTCATATTCCTGGGTATCATAATCCCCCGGTATCCAATAGGCTGTATGATCACCCGTCATGGCAAATTGGGTTAGCTCTTCCTTTATAGCGAAATAGCTTAGTTTTGTCTGCTGAGGAAATTCGTAACGAAAGCCTAACCCGTCGTCGAACAGGCGAAATCTAAGGACCATCACCCTTTCAGTGTCCTTTTGCGTCAGCGTAACCGCCATCTCGTTGTAATGATTGCGGATATTTTTGTTCTGCCCCCAAACAGGTTGCCAGACTTCGTCGAAGGCCGAGTTTTTTATACCGGTGATGCTGAAATTATCGTAAAACGAGGGTTTATCTCCAAAGGATTCCAAACCCAGTTTACTTGGGCTGATCACTGTCCTCTTTTTATACTTTAGGGTATATACCGGTGTTCCGTCATTGTTCAAAGTAAAACCGAGTTCAAATTTACCGTCAGGCGATTTTAGATCCTGGGCAAAAAGCATCCCTGCTGCCAGGCACAAGCCTAGCAGTAATAACATTTTTCTTCTCATGCTACTGATTATATATTATTTGATTGATATGGTTACATTCTTTCTTTCGTCGGGAATTTTCACCCAGCATTCTTTTGTAACGTCATTCCATGACCATCCGGCAGAAGCCTTGTTACTTTCCAGGTCTGCTACAATAGCTTTTTCTCCAAGGTTGTTAACTGTTTTATTTCCTATACTTACCTGAGAGGGACTTTTATCTAAATGGTATTTTAAGACGATACTCCGCTTATCGGACTGCTTGAACCCTTTATCCTCCGGAGTGATATGTGTTTCATAACCATCAGCCACAGTTGTACACTTAAATTTTGTTAACGAAAAAACGCCTTTTAGATAACCAAGATCCTCCCCTTCATCTTCGTAAAGCTCAAAAGAAGCTGTCTCGTCTTCATAACTGGGAAATACATGTATGAAAAGCGGATAATCTTTCTTTTCATGTATATACTGTAACACAGGCATCATGGGTATGATAGAACCCTTTTTCACGAACACCGGAATTGTGCTGAGCGGCGCACGATAAGCGATCGTTTGCCCTCCAAGATAAACTGACTTTTTATCGTTAAAATCAATCCACTCTCCTTCCGGCAGATAAACCTTTTTCACCCGTTCTCCTTTCTTTAATACAGGAGCAACCAGTAATTCTTCTCCAAAGATGAACTGATTGTCTACTTTTATGGCTTCTGTATCGTTGGGGTATTCCATAAACAATCCCCTGGTAATAGGAAGCCCGGTATCATGGGCTTTTCGCGAATACGTATACAAATACGGGAATAATTGATATTTCAGCTCAATTGCCGCCTTGCTATTTTTCTCAACCACATCTCCAAACTTCCAGGGCTCTGCAGCGTTATCGCCTTCATGGTGCGCACGGCTCAGAGGGCAGAACACGCCAAATTGCATCCAGCGGGTATAGAGCTCTCCCATTGCCTGATAGTCTGTAATATCACCGCAATAACCTGAGATATCTGTTGTCCAGAACGGTATTCCACCCAATCCGGCAGAAATACCCACTGCGACCTGATTTTCCAGCTGTCCCCAACCTTCCAATACATCATTCCCATTTCCACTGTCGTTTGTCCAGCCAAAGGTATAGCGTTGCAGTCCGGCATAAGCCGAACGGGTCATCTGGAAGATCCGTCTATTGGGGTTGTGTTTTTCGAACTGTTCCTTAACTACCTTATCCCAGGTCAAGCCATACACGTTGTGAATCTCATTGTGCATGCCTATATGATGCTTCATATTCAGGCGATCCACGTCTTCCTCATTACTCCACGCGGGTTCGCCCATGTCTGTCCAGAATCCGCTAACTCCGTCGTTAATTGGCTTCTGCTGATATTTACCCCACCAATCAGCCACCCCCGGCTTTGTAAAATCTACTACACCGCAGTTACCACCCCACGGCCAGGGCATATCATAGGATTTTCCGGTACGTACATCTTTCACAAAATAGCCTGCCTTTTCCGCCTCTGCCCATTGCGGGTTATTCTGTTGCGAAATAACAGGATCCTGCGACACGATCATCTTAAACCCTTGCTGCTTCAGCGTCTTAAGCATCCCCTTAGGGTTGGTATAGTTTCCTTTCCGCCACTCAAAATCCTGAAGATTTTGGGTCCATCCGATATCCTGGTAGATGATATCACAAGGGATCTGACGTTTGCGAAACTCGGCCGCTATCTCTAAAGCTTGTGCTTCTTTGGTATATAAGCCCCGGCATTGAGCAAATCCAAACGCCCACTTAGGAGGCATAATGGGTTTTCCAGTGAGAGAAATATACTGCTCCATAATGTCTTTATAATCTTTACCAAAGACGAAATAATATACAAATGCGCCACCAAATGCTTCGAACGAATAATACTCGCTGGATTCCGTTCCGAACTTAAATTCAGTCTTATAGGTGTTATCAAGAAATACACCATAGCGATAGCTACTCATAAAGAAGGGGATGCTCTTCGCGAGGGGGTCCTCTGTTACACTGTAACACGGGCGATCGCTGTTCCACATCTTATAAGAGCGGTTGCGCCGGTTTAAAGGACCTGTTTTTTCGCCCAGCCCGAAAAACTGCTCATCGTTGCGCAAAACCTTATACGCCTTAACAGCTCCGGAATCGGGCACATGACCTTTATCTTTAAAGTCGCTGAAGATCAACTTTTGCCATTTATCAAATATCTGCAGCTGCATCGGACTCTTGTTAATCCGAACACGAAGCTTTGAGGTAAAAAGTTCATAGCATGCCGGCTCTTCGTTTACATTAATATCGCCAACTGTTTCCAGCTGTTCATTTACTACTGCAAACGACTTATTACTCCTGTTAAACTTGCCGGTCTGGTCGAACCATACTTTAACAACCGAACTACTGTTAACTGTCAGCGACAGTTTCGAGCCGTCACTGCAATTGAATATTACCTGATTACCTTTCTTCGTATACGAAACACACTCCGTGGCAAAAAGGGTTACCGAAGGAAGCATAAATGCCAATATAATTAACCAGGTCTTCTTCATCATTGTTGCTATTTTCATTGCTAATAATCTAAAACAACCATATCCCAATATTTAAGAGACGGAATTGACAGGGTCACTTCGTCACCCGACTGCTTAAAACTGAGAGGCTGAGCCACACCGCCATTTATATCAGGCGATGCGAACCAGGCTTTTACAACGGGTTTGGAAGCTGTTATTTTTATTTGAGCATTTTCTACCAGTTTCGGTTCCTTCTGTGTTCCGTTCGTGTCGCGCCATTCCATCGAATTGGCATCTGAAAAATTGATCAAATGAACAAGATCCCTATTGGCAAATCTTTTCCCAATAACGGCCACCTTTCCCTGCGAAGCAGGCCACCCTTGAAATGATAACTTGCCATCAGCCGACGTCACATCGATTGATGAAAAGACACCACCGTCGCGCAGGAGATTTTGATAAGCTACAAGGAAATCGTAATAGTACATCAAATTACGCTTCGTCTCACTCTTCATCTGCAAATTTGAGTTTGGGAAATACTCGTTGGTTAGATAATGCTCCCCCAGTTCGAGGTGAGCGCCGCCAAACGAAAATATGACCGCATCGGTAAGCAGAATGCCGGGTAAATTTATGAACCCGGTGTTATTCGATTTTGCGTAGTTCATGTAAGCAGCTAAAACTGTTGCTTTGGTCTGATCGCTGTAAGAATGATTCTCTTTAATTACATTGGCTAACTGATCAAAAGTTTTGCTTTCGTTCCACACTTCGGTATAGAGAAAATCGACTGCAGATTTTGCAATACTTCGCTGCTGTCCATACTGACTTACCGCGTTCATCAACAAACGCTTGTCATGGTTTGCCTGTTTCATAGAAGCAATGAATGACCCGTATGTCTCATCCAGCTTAACCACCTCGCCATTATAGTCGTAAACAACGCCCCTGTCGCCCAGCTGATCAATATGGAATCCGTCAAAGCCCAGCACCGCATATACATCACTATTCCTGCCCTTCAGATAATTTTGCCATGCTATATTCCCCGGGTTGGTCACGTATATATTGCTCCTGAACGGAGGATCGAGGGAATGCCGGTCTTTCTGGGAGTGATTCGCATCTTTAAAGAGATACCATTCTTCCTTTACTCCATCAGCCGCTGCATTGCTCAGGGCTCCGAAAGCAAGGTTATAAAACATAGCCTTCATCCCTTTACCATGCGCTGCATCAATATATCCTTTTACCGTTGACAAATAATTAGTTCGTCCCATTAAATCAGGCCATGACGGCTCCGGCTTATCCACTGTGCCCGCCAGAGGGCGGTGATGATCATACATCCAATCGTAAAACTGGACACCATTAATATGATACCTGTTCAGGTTGTTTATATTGCTTTCGATGATATTACCCGATAGATTCCCGTAAGAAGACAGAAACCCATAACGAGGAAATCTTTTCCAATCAGAAGAAACGTCAACAGCAATACTGTGATAGATCTTCTCTTTTCCCTCTGTCACTTCGTAGATATCGACCATGTATCCACGGTAGTCGTCGGGTGGGGCTGTCCAGTTCCAGGAGTTGGAGCTCAGATTCTCCTCCTGAATGATTTGCCCCAGGTACGAATAGCGAACTTTTACATTACTGGCAGGCTTTTCCTTCAAGGTAAAATAAATCGTTTCGCCCGGCTTGTAGCAAGCCTTGTCTGTATGAATACTCGCATTAAAATAAGTGTCGCCATATACAACAGGATCGCTTTTTGTCTCATAATAATCTTTACAACCGCTCACTAACAACACCAGGCTTAGCGCGATCGGCATATACTTAATCTTCATTATTGCTTTCTGATTTTTACCGTTTGCTGTAACTGCTCTAATTCTATTATATAAGTGCCGGCAGTTGTTATTTTCCACTTATTGTCAGGATTGGCCCCGTTCGCGCTGAATATCATTTTCTCGATATCACCTGAAGGCTCCATAGCAGCCTGCCCAGCTAAAAACCAGTCACCATTCCAGTCGCTTTTTTTATCGCAGGAAAACTTCAGTTCTCCGGTCTTCAAAGTTCCTGTCCA
>DALYUO010000054.1:11407-12482 GCA_031981225.1 Pararcticibacter sp. | reverse complement strand
GGATCGGAGCCGACAGCAACCATAGGGGTTGCGTTGCCAATATCCCATCCATTCGGGCTGGCATCACCTACCAGGTAAATCATTGGGTAAGGAGTAAACGGAACGATATCTATCTTCATATCGCGGATATCAAGCTTTATCTTGTAGACCCCTTCGGTAATGTTCCACTTGTAATCGTTTGCTCCTCCCGGCCTCTCGCTCTCCGACCATTTCACAACACTCAGGTTTTTCCCAGCAGCTTGTCCGTTTGTTGCAGGACGAAGGAAAACAGTACTCTGATCAAAACTCGCCTGGGTAGCTATTTTAAACTCGCCACCAGCCGACAAGTTCGCATGGTAATAGAAAATGAATGGATCCGAAGCGTCGGCTGCCATCGGCTTGAAGCTCCACCCTGTTGGATTTCCAACAAACCACAGTTCGCTGTACTCCGGTGCATCGAGAGCCTCAATATGAATGGTGAGGTTGATGATATTCACTGTTACTTTATAAACTCCCGTCGTGGGAATTACAAATTTATCGTCGGGACCAGTGTCAGACTCCCGGAAGAATAATTTCGTATTGTCGCTTCCCTTATTGTACGACGGAAGGAAGTGTCCAGGCGTAGTAATGAATTTTAAGCTGCCTGCCTTTAATTTACCTTGCCATACAAACCCTCCGGCAGCTCCCGATACGGTATTCATCTTGGTGGCCTCATTAGCATCCCAGCCATTAGGCGCAGCATCACCAATGATATACAGCGTAGAAGAAACCGGTCGGTACCCCGTTACTTTGATTCTCACAACTTCAGACACCTGTGGAGCTACACTTTCATGATGAACCACTGCCGTGACCCGTGCTTCAAGTTCTGCCTCAACACCGGGTGTTACTCCAAATTGATTGAGAAGAATTGCATTGATTTCAGCTGTACTATACGAAATGGAATTTTTGCCCTGAGCCTGTTCTACTTTAATACTATTTGCAAAATTCCGGCCACTAAGCCCTAGCTCAAACGTGTAGGTAATGGCAGCATTTGTATTGAAATTAGACCCCGATGTCCATTGAAAGGTAACTGCATTACTTTGAGGGGCTGTAATAT
>DALYUO010000054.1:2762-11397 GCA_031981225.1 Pararcticibacter sp. | reverse complement strand
CATGTTAACATCTTTGGATTAATAACCAGGATTTTGTTTCAGATTACGATTTGCATCAATCTCTTTTTGAGGGATGGGCAACAGCAAGTGTTTCTTCTGAGCATTCACTTTTCCTATAGAATGCAGAAAGTTTAGCGCATACTGACCATTATCCCAACGTATGATATCGAACCAACGATGTCCTTCAAATGCAAGTTCCATCCGACGTTCATGTCGTATCTTTTCCCGCATCTGATCCTGATTCAAATTTTCCACATCGCTCCTGTTTATCAGGCCAGCACGTTTGCGCACCTGATATATTGGCTCCACTGCGTCGGTACTGCTACCCAGCTCATTTAAAGCTTCGGCTTTCATCAATAATATATCGGCATAACGTAACACAACGATATTGGCAGAATTTGTGTTATAATCAGCGGACAATGAGAGAGGTACTAAGAATTTACGCACGTTATACCCTGTTGACGACATAGTACTTTTATACTGTTTCCCATCAAACAGGGGCCCTCCCTCATAAAGGATAGTCTTGTCTTTCCGCAAATCGCCGGCCTCATACTGATTTACAAACTCCTGTGTCGGCTGGTTCCATCCGTAGCCGCCGCCTACCCAACCTGCATTGCGAGGTCCCATATAGGTACTTAACCATGAAGCCTGATTTTCGTCATCCCAAAAACCAGCATCCGTAAGTCCGTAATACTGTACTTCGAACAGCGATTCTATTGTATTTTTATTGCTCTCCGTGCCTCCAAAACAATCGCTATAATCGGGATTAAGAGCATAGCCGAGACTTTCTACCATATTGCACATCTCTACGCACTTCTGGAATTGCCCCGTTGTAAGATATACTTTTGCCAGCATGCCAGCCGCAGCACCTTTACTGGCCCGCCCCCGGTCTTTGCTGCTGTACTCCTCCCTGCGCGGAAGAAGGTTGATTGCATCAAGTAAATCAGGGATGATCACTTCGTTATAGATTGCCTCCTTGCTGGTACGTCCGGGAAAAAGATCGTCACCTGGCTTGGTGGGTGTAAGACTTAACGGAACATCGCCAAACAGTTGAACAAGAATAAAATAGTAACTGGCACGCAGAAATTTCGCTTCTCCGATGCATCTGTTCTTTATGTTCTCACGGATGTTCATATCCGGAACATTAGCGAGTACCGTGTTGCAGTACAAGATTCCCGGATTCGGTCCGCGCCAAAGATCAATGGCCGCAAAATTGTCGGGCCCTGCTACGAAGTTTGCAAGTTGAATGGTTTCTATCCCATCGTCGCCTCCGCCGGCCCCCACTTCGCTGTTTCCAGCAACAATATCGAGCGCCCACATCCGCATATTATATAACTTAGGCCGCTGCATCGGCTGATAGGCTGCATTCGTAAGGGCTATTGCCGACGCTTCGTCCTTAATAGTTTCGGCGCTCGGATCTTCGAAAGGTTCCTTGTCCAGATAATCAGAACAGGATACCAGAAAAAATATCAGGAGAAAACATCCGGTGTATATAGTTTTTTTCATAATTGTATGCTTTTTGATTTAGAACTTCATGTCGATACCAAAGCTGATGGTTCTTGTAAGAGGATAGTTGCTATTGTCTACACCGCCCTGGACCTCAGGATCGAAGCCGGAATAGTTAGTCAGGGTAAACAGGTTTTGCGCTGACATATATAACCTCAGATTATTCAGATAAGCTTTTTTTGAAAGTCCCGCAGGAAGCGAATATCCTATAGTCACATTTTTCAGACGCAGATAAGCCCCATCTTCAATGAATCGATTTGAATTACGCGTATTTTTATTAGGATCGCTGTAGATGGCCCGGGGAATAGAATTACTTGTACCCTCGGCAGTCCAGCGGTCGAGCACTTTTGCAGTCTGGTTTCTGACGGTATACATGCCTTCCAGCGTAACACGATTGGCGTTATAGATGTCATTCCCGGCTACACCCTGCAGGTATAGCTGCAAATCGAAATTACGATACGTAAAACTATTATTCACTGCGAAGTTCCATGCGGGAGTCGGGTTACCAATGTACGTTCGATCGTAATCGTTAACTACACCATCATTGTTTATGTCCAAAAATCTGATATCACCGGGTGCAGTTCCATTTGCCGCATCGCTACCCTGATACTGGTATGCATAATTGCCTACCTGGTCCCAGTTTTGAAACAATCCGTTGGTAACCCATCCGTAGAACGAACCCACCGGACGTCCTTCTATATGGGATTGATATCCATAGTAGATTGGTGTACCATTATTTAATTTTAGTACCTTATTCTCATTATAGGACAAGTTAAAATCAGTATTCCATTCAAACCGGCCCTTCATATTCTGTGTTGACAAGGTCAGTTCCCATCCTTTATTCCGAACCTCTCCTGCATTGATCATTGGGGTGTATACATCAGAATAACCTGTCGTAATTGGCACAACCATACTAACGAGCATATCTGTGGTGTTTTTGATATAGGCATCAAATGTTACGTTAACACGTTGTTTAATCAATGTTGCATCAAATCCTATGTTGCCCTGCTTTACTGTTTCCCACTTGATATCCGGATTAGGCATTACCAGTGGATATAATGTAGAAACCGGCGTGCCATTGAAAACATACCGTGCGGTCTTTAACCGTGTAACAGCTGCATAATTATCCAGAACAGCCTGATTTCCGGTAACTCCATAACCAGCACGTAACTTAATATCGTTTAAGATGTTACTCCTTTTGAAAAACGGCTCCTCCGACAAGCGCCATGCTGCCGAAAACGAAGGAAAGGTACCCCACCTGTTCTGCTGCGTTATTCGCGAGGTACCGTCGCGACGCACGGTGGCCGTTAACAGATATCTATCAAGATATGAATAATTTACACGGCCAAAAAACGAAAGCAACGCCCATTCATTCTTACTTCCGCCGACGGTCGGGTCAAGCAGTCCGTTATTTAGCTGACTATAGTCATCCGATAGAAATTCTTTTACACTCGCATTCATATAATTGTATACGTTATTCTGAGCGCTCGAACCTACCATCACGTTCAGGTGATGTTTTTCATCGAATGTATCCATATAGGTAATGGTATTGTCCCACAAATAAGTAAGGCTTTTATTAGATCCTTCACCCCTGTAAGAGTTCGGAACTGCTATAGGCGTCCAGTTATATTTAGGCGAAAAGTTTACGTTGTCCCAAAACTTGAAGTCTACACCTCCCGTCATCTTATAAGTCACTTTATCAAAAAGAGACAACTCACCATACACGTTACCCAAAAGGTTATAACCTTTGGTTACACTGGATTCAAGCATAGCAGTTCCTATCGGGTTACGTAAGTCGCCATAAAACTTAGATTCTGCTCCGGGCCCCGAGTATGTTCCATCTTCATTGAGTATTGGCTGCGTAGGCAGCGAAGCTAATGTGTTGAGAACATTGTATGAACCATTCTTTTTTTCATCATGACTTAAGGTAAAGTTGTTCCCAAACTTCAAAAAGGGCCGTACCTTTGCTTCGTTATTGAATTGAAGCGTATACCGGCGGTACGATGTATTTACAACAATACCGTCCTGATCAAGTACTCCCCCTGAAACGTAATAATTACTTTTGTCATTTCCCCCTGAGTAGGAGGCTGTATAATTGCGCATCGACGACGTGCGAAGTAAAGCGTCTACCCAATCTGTTCCGTTTCCCCACGAGAGAGGATCTGCAAAATCGGGACGCTGTCCTTCTTTGTTATTCGCCATCATTTCATTGTGTAATGATGCAAATTGAGAGGCATTTAGCATTTCGGGGATACTTGTTGCGTTTTGTATCCCCCAGTTTGCTCCGGCCGAGATTACGCCATCTCCGGACTTCCCTCTTTTCGTCGTAATCAGGACTACACCGTTTGCACCACGTGAACCGTATATAGCCGTCGCTGAAGCATCTTTCAGAATATCTACGGTCTCCACATCATTCTGATTCAACGCATTAAGAGGGATATCCGTAGGAACTCCATCTATGACTAACAGCGGATCGGCATTATTTATCGAACCTAAACCCCGTACCCGGATATTTACATTACTGCCAGGGGCCCCAGAGTTGATAATTTGCACACCTGCAGCGCGCCCCTGTAATGCTTCTCCAATATTAGCTACCGGCTTGTCTTTAATAGCTTTCGTTCCCACAGAAGAAAGAGACCCGGTCAGGTCTTTTTTTCGGACTGTTCCATACCCTACAACAACCACTTCATCCAATAATCGTGAATCGTCTTGCAGGACAATTTTAAATACGGTCTTACCTTCAACAGGTATTTCCTGAGATAAATATCCCAGATACGAGATCACAATAACGGCGTCGCTATTGACGTTTAAGGTGAAGTTACCGTTCACATCAGTCTGAGTCCCGGTCCTTGCCCCTTTTATCATGACCGATGCACCAATAACACTTTGTCCTGTCTTGTCAATCACAGTACCTGTAATCTTCCGCTGAGCTTGAGCAAAACCACACAGGCTAAAAAGCAGACACAGAACAAAAAGGGAAAATCGTTGTACGTAAAAATTTTTCATCCTTTCCTTCTTTTTTTTCATGGTTTATAATGAATTAAATAACAAATTAGGTTTACCGGATTTCTGACGTCGAATGTGTTCAGACATATTCCGGGAAGTTTTCCGAACACAAACGTATACAGCAGCAATCTCTAAAGAAAGCCTATATTGTGTGAATATAGACAGACGCTCCGGACAGACAATTGATAATCAATCAATTGACACATAAAATCCCCAAAAAAATATAGATATAGTATTTGTTAGTGTTTTATAGGATAGCCGATTTTCACTACCCTGTTTTCAAATTCATCGCGAGGTACCGCAGCTTTGTTTCGCACTCTTGTGCGATAACTATAAATGGTATTCGCGGAATAATGAAGAAAGCGGGCTATCCTTGAGCTATCCGTTATGCCCAGGCGAATCAGGGCGAATATCCGAAGTTCAACATTCAGCAGTTCACCGGGTTTCATTACGAACTGCTCTTCTGCAACCAGCAATGAATTAAATTCTTCAACGAAGTTGGGATATAGATGTAAGAAGGTATTGTCGAAATTCTCATATAGCTCTTTCAGCTCGTTATCAATCATATCGCGGGATTTCAACATTCTATACAACTCATCTAGCTTTCTTTCCATTGCCTTCCTGTTTAACGAATTTTGGTATTTCTCCAACTTATCAATATACGTTGAACAGAGATCCAGAAAATGGCCGATATAGGTTTCTTTTATCTGGTTGGCTTCCGACAGGCTTGCATTCGCTTTTACCAGCTCACCGTTTACTAACTGTAATCGGTCGTTTGTACAATGCATTTCACTATTCAGTTCACTCAATCTAACATTTGTTTCATATAGCTCTTTCCTGATACCTGCTATTTTCTTCATCTGCCGGTAAACAAACACAATGGCTATGATCAGGAAGACTGACAATATGCTCACTAACAAAAGATATAATTGAAGCGCCTTATTCTTTCCGTCTATCTTTTTCTTATATGCGGAGTCGATGATAGGAAATATCTGAGATACCTCATACGTACGCAACCGGGCATTGCAAAACATTGCATCCTCCATAGATGACCTGATACAGTTGTATGCTTCTTCCAGTTGTCCCGTTTTGTAAAGCACAGACGCCAGCGCTTGTGTAGATGCATTTTCTTTAATTGCATTCTTGATATCGCAAACTGCCGATAATGCATAATAATATCTTTGTAAGCCGATATTTTTTTCCTTTCCATATGTATTGGCCAGAGCGTAGGCAAGTACTGCCTTTTCGTGTGTATCAGATTTTGTTGCATCAAGCATTGAACGTAAGATCGCCTTAGCCTCATTCAGTCTGTTTGCGTCGTATAGTTTCTCAGCATATACAATTTTGTAGTGATTCGACTTTTTATCAAGAATGCTTAACAAAGAATCTCTGTACAAATTACTTTTCTCAATATAGCCACGTGTATATGGATTATTATGGGAGTAATAGCTATAGAGCTGCTTATAACTGTCATAATATTTAATCAGTAACCAATCGATTTCAAAAGATCGAGGGATTCTATATACATGCCGGCAATTACATAAAGAGAAACCAGATCAAGCTTACTTTCGTTTATAAGTAAAGGACGGTCTAACTTCTTAGCTATTTCAAGGTTTTGTCTGGTATAGTAAATTGCAGAATCAGAAATAAATGTTTTGTACTCGTTATATAACCTATGATTGATGTCATAACGCTGTTCACCGTTTATGCCGGGAAGCGCGAGCATATTTTTAATCTGCGATATCTTAGCGTTCTTTTCGTTTACATATATTTCTTTGTGCTCCAATAAGTTATATAGATATGAATATATCGTGTCCTTCGAAGCCTGTGCCGACACGGTAAAAGATACCAGAATAACAGCAGCTACGCTTAAGATTTTCTTCATACAAGAGGCATGCATTTAACAAACATACAAAAATGGGTTCTATATCATCTGCATAAATGCCTGTATCTCGCCTTGGGTACTACAATGGGGTAATCTTCCGCATCAGAAGAAGCTGGACCATCAGCTCTTTTCCTGTTAAATTTCGAAATGCTCTCTTAACACTTCTCCATATCGCCGGCTCGAACTCAGCTTTACCGCTTCCTTGTATTTCATTAAAAAGATGAGCGTTCCGTTGAAGCCTTTCCTGATTTCCGAAATATGGTCAGTGTTGATCAGGGTACTGCGGTTTATGCGAATAAACGTGTCGGGCAGCTTCGACTCCAGACCGCTAACGGTGAAGTCGGTGAGATGTTTCTTTCCGTCGAGGCAGCAGAGAAACACATATTTATCTTCCGCCTGAATGTAAGCGATGTTCTCCGGCTTTATAAGGAGTATCCTGTCACCAATTTTCACGGTCAATGTTTTCGTGTCTTTCTTTATGTTGAGTTGTTTCAACAACGATTCAATGGGGAGAGACACAGCGTCGCTCTTATTTTCCTTCTCCAGCCTTTTCATGGTTAATTCCAGGCGTTCTGCTTCAACAGGCTTTAGAAGATAATCAACGGAATCCTCCTCAAATGCCTTAATGGCATACTGGTCGTAGGCCGTTGTAAAGACTACCCTGGGTGGATCTTCCAGTTTCGACAGCATCTCGAATCCATTATATACAGGCATTTCAATATCCAGGAAGATCAGATCTGGTTTTAGTCCTTCAATTTTTTTCAATCCATCTTCACCGTTTACCGCCTCCCCTATTATATTAATAATGTCATTGTAGTTTTTGAGAAGCCGGATCAATCGCAGCCGCGCGAGCTCCTCGTCGTCAATAATGATAGTCTGAAGTTTTCTATTCATACCTAAGCGGAATAAGAATTTTGATCTGTTTTACCGGTTCATTAGCTATACAGACCTGATAGTTGTCGCCATATAGCAGTGAGAGCTTGTCGTATGTACTTTGTAAACCGTATCCCGTCTGCAGTTCTGCCGGAAATGGCGTGCCATTATCGGCTATCACAATTTCAATAAGTTCCTGCTCCCGTCGTATCCGGATCGTAAGACTCCCCTTTTCTGTTACGTTTTTCAATCCATGCTTCAGTGCGTTTTCAACCAGAGGCTGTATGAGGAATCGCGGAATTTTGGCATCCATAAGCCCCGGGTCGACATCAAGATTAAAGGCAATACGATCCCCAAAACGTATTTTTTCAATATCAAGATAGGTAACTCCAGTTTCAACTTCATCTCTGATCAATACCAGATCTTCACTATTCTGATTGATACTATACCTGAAAAGCTTTGATAGTTTGAGCGTCATTGATTCTGCCTTGTCTGCATCGTGATGGATAAGACTTGCTATTGAATTCAGCGCATTATACAGGAAATGAGGATTAATCCTCGCGTGGAGCGTTGCAAGTTCTGCCTGTGTTTTAAGCTGCGTAAGGCGCATCATATCAAGCTCCTTCTGTCGAATTTGACCCTTTAACGCCGACTTTTGCGAATGGTAAACGAAGCTTATAGTGCAAACGATGATTACAATAAGGGTAGAGAAAAGCATATCATGCAAATGAAAGAACCTGTATGGTCCTCCATTCGCGAGCGAAAGAATAAAGTTCGCCAGCTCTGTACCGGCAGCCATTCCAACTAAGCAAGCGGCATAATAGGCAATAATGAAGGACAGCCGGTCGTATCGTAAATGGAAAAGAGTCTGTACAATATAAATGCTATTCATGATGCAAAAGGAGATCATCACACTAAAGAGACAGTATGTCCAGAATATCTGGGCCTGCACAAACCGCCCCCTCGTTACCGAAATAAAGAGGTAGATCAGAGTCCCGATACCGATGCCCCCTAATAGATTGATCGCATTCGTTTTAAACCACTCCCCCTGAATGTATTTTGCCCTGCCTTCAAACATTTTTTCCGGTCTTTTATTTACACTGTGTCAGTAGCTCGTTGTTCCTTTCCTTTCCCCAATCAGGAGCTATCTCATTCTCTGGCTTAAAGGTAGCAAATTTTGCAGCAGCTTTTTCGAGAAGGGGCTTAGCAACATCCTTGCCTCCGCCAAACGCGGCAGGAGTATAAAAAACATTCTGACCTTTGACAAGATAAGGCCTTGGATTGTCGGGGTTCAGAGTGATAGCCTTATCCAGAGAAGCCGCCGCACTTTTCATAAAAGCCAGTCTGCTCATCGGGTCAACTGAC
>DALYUO010000054.1:870-2599 GCA_031981225.1 Pararcticibacter sp. | reverse complement strand
ATTTTCATAAATTCGATGTATCCTTTGACTGTGTAGATCTCGCTATTGTCGGCGGATAGTGAGTCGGCCTTTGAAATCTGGGCGAGGGCTTTATCAAGGAGGGGGTCCATGTTTTCCTTTTTCCCGAGCAGCCCGGCAATGAGGTTGCAGTAAGATGCATAATAGGACGGCAGCCATTGGGTATTTTCAACTTTTGCGATCCGTTCAAAGTGATTAGCAGCCGCAGCAAATGAGTCGGGATCTTTAGCAGTCTGAAGCAGTTGAAGACCCTTTCCCATGGCAGACTTATATTTTTCTGACTGAGCGAATGAAGTAGTTGCCAGAAAGAGCAGGGCAACGACAATGTTAATTTGAAAAATTTTCATGATTCTATGTTGTTTATATTATTATTTCTATGATCTTAATCAGCGGACAAACGTATTGTCGCCGATTGTCATAAGTAAACCGATAAAGAAATCGCGGTCAGCTCCCGGCTGAATTGCCTGTCGGAACTGACCGTCTCTCGAATAGTGATATCCGTATACATTGTTGAACCCGGGAACGTTCGTAGCCGACAGATATACGACAGTGAACTGTTTAAGTATATGAGTGAGATAGCTAACGTTCAAACTGAGATTGTTGAAATTCGCGGTTTTGTCTGCAAGGTACACCGGATTGGATGGGTTTACATATGTCCTCCCCGTGGCAAAAGTATATGTAGCACTCAGTTGTGAGCTCAGCTTTTCAAAGAACTGTTTGTAGACCACGTTCATAGTGTGCTTCGCTGCAAAGGGCGGGACAGCACGGGTGGGGTAATCAGCAAACAATCTCTTTGTGTCCAGAAAAGAATAGGATATCCAGTAGTCGGCATTTCGTATACTTTTCTTGTCTCTCCAAAACAGCTCTGCTCCCCTTGCATATCCATCTCCCGAGTTACTTAAGGTCCCATTGAAGTCGCGGGTTAGCTGAGTATAGCTCTTATAGTATGCCTCTGCACGGAAAGTATAATTCGGGTCGCCATATTGATAGTTGAGAATGTAATGATCTGCCTTCTCGAAGTTGAGTGGCTGAAGGATCAGGTATTCATCCTCAGGGTTCTGGTAGAACTTACCGTATCCTAAAGACACCTGACTGAAGGTACCTGTCCTGTAACCAAGAGAAACTCTTGGAGCAACATTATAACGGTCAATCCACGACGAATATTCTGCGCGTAACCCCACACGGCTCACTAACGATGGAGTGACGTATATTTCGGCCTCAGAGAAGGCGGCCGTCAAACGATCACTGTAATCCCGTGATCTGTCGTTCATCCCTTCTTCCCGCTTAAAGGCAAAACTCTCTGTTCCGAATTTGAGGTTGGAGAGGGAGGACAAGAAGTGTGTTACCACAACCCTGCCCTGGAAAACCCGGTCGGTCCTGTTATATTGATCTTCTTTTTGCAGTCCGTTATCTGCCGTATTGCTAAAAGCAAGGCCCGTCTGAATCTTCCATTTCTTACTTATAAAATCCTGGTATGAGGTATTTATATACGTATTTTTATTGGTATTGCTAAAGTAGCTCGTTTCCTGCGGGTTCTCGGTATCGCTGGTATAAAGGCCCAGGGTGGTTCTGCTGAAGTCGCTGTACCATTTAAAAATCCCTGTGTCAGAAGTCTTCAATTTATACTGTAATGTTGCTCCATACTGTTCAGGCTCTTTATCCCACTCCCGGCGCTGCCTGATCACCGCAAAGGCCGGCTTAAGGTTATAAT
>DALYUO010000054.1:0-801 GCA_031981225.1 Pararcticibacter sp. | reverse complement strand
CCCCGGTAGTCGTTTTCTCCGGCAGGTCTTTACTCTCAAGAAGCAAGGCAGAAGGAAGAGCTTGTCCATATAAAGCTGAATAGCCGCCTGCCGAGAACGACGTTCCTTTGAACAGGAAGGGAGAAAACCGTCCTCTCGATGCCTGGTCGGGAACCTGCGTATTAAAAGGGTTTTTAATCAGCATTCCATCGAAGAAAGTTTTTGTTTCAGCGGCCGAGCCTCCTCTTACGAATAATCCGCTTTCAGAAAAAGTGGTCTGCGCTCCGGGTAAAGTCTGTAGAGCGCTGATTATATCGGCATTAGCCCCCGCTGTGGATGCTACATCCAGTGAACTCAGGATACTTCCCCGTTTTTTGTCGCCTGCTTCGAAGGTACCTGCCGTAATAGTAACCGCATCCAGCTCGTTTACCTTTTTTTTCATTATCACCTGCAGGCTTACAGGTCGTCCGTCAAGTTGCACTTTCACACTATCGTCCTGGTAATTGATGGCAGAATAAAGCAAACTAAAACGGCCTTTTTCGGAAGTGATAAAGGTAAACCGGCCCATGCTATCCGAAGAAGCACCGTCGTATGTGTCTCCAAGTGTGATATTTGCCCGTCTTACAGGCTGCCCCTTCTGGTTCTTTATCGTCCCCGAAATAACCGTTTGAGAGAATCCGTAAAACGCAGAAGTAATGATTAACGTTGTTAGTAATAGTTGTTTCATCGTATCGAATAATACAATACGAAGATGCAACGACAATGAGCTTATAGAAACGTTTTCCCGACGAGAGGAAGGAAAGCCCGGACGAGCGGAAGAAA
>DALYUO010000053.1:17215-23810 GCA_031981225.1 Pararcticibacter sp. | reverse complement strand
TACATATATAGTTTACCCCAGGGTTCACCCAAATCCACAACCCGCATACCTTGTTTCACTTCGGGGATGGGCTTACTTGCCAGGCTGTTTTTTAGAGGATAAGCCAGTGCTAATACGCTTTTTCCATCTGTTTCAACTGTTGCTTCTGCGTTTGCTATCGGCATATTAAAAACTTTAACCTGATCATTCCGGTATCCTTTAATAGTTCCGTTTTTAAGGATCCCAGTCTCGTCGCCCACCCTAACAGTCACCGGAATTCTCTTATCTGACTCATTCAATAAGATAACCCAAAACTTATTGTCCGATATGGCTGTGATATAATTTATCTGGGGAGAGTCAAGGGAGACAAGGCCTCTTTTCATCCATAAGCGTGCCTGCTGATCTCCAAAGATCTCTCCCGCACCTTGCCCGAATACATGGTTAGTAAACCATACAAATCCCTCCTGTTTGCCGTAAGGAAAGCTGATCCTGCCACAGGAGCGCTGTATAGCCTCCGTGATGAGGTAGTCCCAGGAAAAAGCCATGTGCGGGGGAATATGATGATAATAAATGGAGCTGACATCGGGACCTTTATAGGGAAAATCAGATTGCATGGGAATATCGGTATACCCTGTCGCATAATATCCCGGATAATTGGCAAAACGACCGATCACGGCATTACGGGCATATACGTCGAAAATCGGGCGTTTGGTAAGTTGATACAGCCTTAATAAATGCGGAGCCCAGCTACTCATGAAAACGGGCCTTACTGTTTTACCCACTTCGAAATAAGTAAACGGCTGTTCGAATCCCAGTCCAACGGGCGAAACGGTCCATTGAGCAACCTGCTTTTCCGGAGAATCATCCGGACGTCTGGGAAATCCTAACCGGTATTTCCTGTCCCCTTTCCACCATAGCGAGGTATTACCAGTATATTTACCATCCGGATGGATAACCTGCGAAGCGTTCTTTACAACGGGGTAGCTGCGTATGCCGGCGATGGTATGGAATGCGCTGAATTCTGCGCCGTCTAAATACTGCTTATCTTTTGTTAATTCGTATAGATCCAATAGGTCCCACCAGTAAGCATAGAACGAGGTGTTGTAAAAGCCTCCTTTACCTAACGGAGTCCGGGTATTACTATATACCTGTTGTTTCACGAATTTATCGGCGCCTTCACGGACTGATTGAAGCCATTTACCGTCGTTTGTCAGCTTATAGGCAGCTAGTTCCTGTACCCAGTCGGGAATTTTGACCGAATATCCGGCGGCGTCTCTTATCTTATTACCAGGAAGTGCGACGTCTTTTATCCAGGGGTTCGCTTTCGCGAGCAGGGTATGCAATCCTTCAAAATAAGCTGTTGTAAACTGCGACCGAAACGGATCAAACACCTGCGACCGGTCTGTTTTATTATCGTCCGGCGCTGCAGCCGTCGACCGGTATCCGCTGCGCGATAAAGTGTATTCTATTGCAGGCAGGGCACGTTTGATAAAGAGATCTTCATCGTTCGTTATCAAAGCGGTCGAGAGCAGGCTAAGCGGAGAAGCCTGCACTACAGTAGGGTTAGCAGCAGGGTTCGCTTCAATGTCATAGAAGCCTTTTAGTCTGGCATCCCATCCACTGGCATCATCGTTTTTGACAAGATCAACCATATTAAAAATCGCATCTGTTAATGAAACCGATTGTGTACGGTAATCTCTTACATGAAAAACATTGTTTGAAACATATTCCAGCGCCGTGTTCCATCTTTCAGGCAAAGCACCTATAATAAACGACCGTTCTAAAGTATCTCCTTGTCGCATCCTGGAATCGGCAAGTCCCAATACCGGTGAAAAAGCTGTAGCCTGTATTTGGTTGGATACGTTCTTTATGGAGAATCCTATCCGAGCGTTATCAGAATTACCCCATTCCAAAGGAAAGCTGTCTGCATCCGCGGCAGCGAAAACCGACACAAATCCCTCGCCCAAACGCGACTCAACGATCGCCAACGGTTGCTGCATCATGGATGAGGTTAACATCACCGGTTTAGGCGACACCCGTTTGTATTGAAACATCGGCGGCAACAACACATTGGCAACCTTTTCACTATCAACTGGTTGAAAGGCCGTAATGCCCATGCTGTAATACCCCGCATTCGCTGTAACACAACTTAGCCTCACATGAAAGTGGCGGGTTTCTTTATCGAGCGACCAAAAGCCGGTCACCATAGAACCGTCCATTGTAACATAGGAAACCTTTATGGTACTTTCATTTACCTTTTCTGCACTGACCGGAATCGCCTCACTTAAGTTTCCTGCCGTAAACGGGTTAGTCAAATCGTCGGATTGCTGCAGGAACACCTGTTTGTTATTCCACGTAAAATAGCTGCGCGCAATAGAACCGCCCCAGGCGGGAAAGAAATTTGAATAATGAAAGTCCGGTTGCGCCGAAGAAATGAGGAATACTTTATGGTCCTCGTTAAAAGCATGCAATGCCTGCCAGCGATCGCCTGTTCTGATCTCCGTTCTTGCAGCAATACTCTTATTTCCCGCGCCGGCCCTTGCAAAACGTAAACGCAGGTATTCGTTGCTGATCTCTGCTGTCACAGCGGCATTCGGGGATACCGCCAAAGGCGGTGAAATAGCCTGTGTTCCTGCAGAGGTCGCCTGCATATCAGCCGGCTGCACTCTGAACTTCGCCAGTTCAAAGAGCTTAGCCTCATTAGGATCAACACCAGGGTCGGAAGACAGCATAATGGCATCACAACGCCCATAGTTTTTCCTAATGTCTTTTAACCTTAATAAAACCGGTTTTGCTTCCAGATCAAGTTCTCCCGCTTTTTCCCAGAAGAAACCTTCATGTCCGTGCTTACCACTTGCCTCCATAGCAATATTATTGACTTCCATCTGAAATAACCTGGTTCCCTGCTGTAAGGCGTAATCAGCCGACCTGACCCATATCTGATATCTACCTTTTTCTTTCACATCGATCACCGTGAGGGCATCCGCCGCACCTACTTTACTTCCTAACACCCTCAGCATGGCAGATCCTGTACACAGACCGCTCCTTTCAACAAACCAACCGCCTTTAAACTGGAAACTTTCTGCTTCAACCAAATAGGTGTTGGTTTGTGCTACCAACACACCACAGCAGCATAGGAGCAGGATCAATACCGATCGTTTTCTCATTTCGAAACTTATATTACTTCAGATTCATTTATACCTTATCTCTATCGTCTGTAAGCCATACGGCTCCAGGGGAAGAGCCAGGCCGGGGTTCGTCGGTAATTCCCGCCTGCTTCCCCCCTCATCTATTCCAAAAATTGAAACCGGCGTAATCTGCTTATCCTTCCATACCTTACTATAGTCCAGCGAGAAGCTGGCTACCCTCCTTTCGTCGTCATTGTTCAGTAACATGACGAACAATTTCTTTTCATGCTCATTGGCGGCCATAAAATAATCAACATAAGGATCTTCCAAATGAATGACACCGGCTTTTAACAACAACGAAGCCTGTGTGCCGTATACCGTGCCGCCCGTAAAACCATAGGACTGATGCGGACCAACCTTAGGTGTAATAAAGCCTCCTGGAAAGTCAATTTGTTTCAGCGACCGGACCTTAATTTCAGACAACAGGTAATCAGTAATCCAGCCAATTTGCCACCAGGCATGGTGGGGGAAGGGACCGGCGCCGTTATTCATCGCATCCCAATAATAAGATGCAACGTTCGTCCTGGGTTCAACAAAAGCATCCCGTCCGAGCGCCGCAGCCCTGGCCATGTTTAAAAACAACGAGTCTCTCGTTTCCGCAAACAAACGCACGAACATCCCGGCATGGCTTGCCAGTAAAATCGGCCCATGGTGGTTCGCCGATCCAAGTACTCCGCCATGCTCAAAGCTCAAGCCCGCCTGGCTTATTTCCCAATCTTCCCGAACCACCCCATTGACCACCTTCTTTTCGGAAGTCGGAATCGGATGGGTATAGATGGAAGCGGTATAAATTCTTGCAGCTGCGACAGCAGCCTCTTTATACTTTTCCTCCTGTGTAAGATCAAACAGATCCAGAAGAGCCTGAACACTTTGCCCGGTAGCAAAATCAGGCATAAACCGGGTATCGCCACATACACCCAAAAAGCGGCCTTTATCAACGGCGTGCTGAATATACCAGTCGGCCCCTTTCATAGCCGCTTGCAGGTATTTCGCCTCGTGAAGAACCTTATATGCGATAACCATACCGTAAAATGTCGGCCTTAGATCTTCCAGATCGGTAAACAGAGCTTTGCCAGTGTGATTATCATAGGCAACCTGCCACCGGCCGTCACTGCCCATCCAGGCTAAAAGCTTATCGGCGGCCAGGCGTAGTTCATCTTTCAGCACTTTATCACCGGGTTCGAATAGCAGGATATTGCCTATGTCCATCATCATATAATAAGTCGAACCGATAGGCTCAGAGTACGGCCCCCACTCCTCTGTAAACCTTTTACTTTTATTGAGATAGTACTGCCCAGCCGCCGCTCCGTAGAAAAAACCGTTTTCTTTATTTTGCTGGGCCAACTTAAAATTGCGGGCATAGGGCAAGCGGGTGTTTCTTAAGATGCTGTCATCACTTATTTTCGCCAGCATCCACATCGCACCATAGTCGGAGTTTTTCAGTGCATCACGTTCAGAGCCGTATACTCCTCCTAGATAGTCCTGCGCCCCGATCGTCATTCCATTGTACTGGTCAAGCCGCCATTTTGACAAGCTATCGTCTACCACATAATTATGCAGTCCTAAAAGCCTGTCGGTGAGCGACTGCCTGGCTTTTTTTAGTTTCAGAAAATCCTTAAACCGGTAAATATCGTTAATGGCATGTTTAAACACCGGATACCAGCCCTGAGGCTGCACCGTATACCTGAACGAAAAACTCACACTTTCGCCCGCTTTCAAAAAAGATTGCTTCTCGCCTAATACGGGATGATAGACGGTTGGTGAAAGCTCTGCCTTCCGGTTCATCACAGACAAGCCTAACAGCCAATCGGACTGTGTCTTCTTATCATACTTCCATGGATCGCGGCCGGTCTTTGGATCCGGTATTACGGCAAAAGTGATCGTATCGGCCGTTGTAACCAGGGGCGACAATGTAGATACAGTTCGTTCCCTTACCACAACAGGCTTGTCAGGAATTCCCTGACCGTATGCAAAGGCCCTGATAAAATCCGGCTCGATGGCATTTCCCTGAAAAACACCTGGAACACTGGCCCATTGCAGATGTTGTTTGCTTAAAGCTGCCAGAGTGGGCGATGACAGCGAATAATACCCGGCTTTTTTTGCAGTGAGCGTCATTGTTACCAGAATGTCGTTTTGAAACCGCTCATCCAGCGACCAGGCAGCCCGTATAACCGCCAGTCTGTTATCCTCACTGAACACTAACTGTTCATGATGCCGGTCGACCCTCCGAGGTAAAAAATGAACAGCAGAACCTGCTGTATTCATTTCAACAGATGAGGTCACTTGTTTCCATATCGGAGTTATATACCGGTATTTCTCCTCCGGAAAAGTAATCTCCATATTATGTTTATCCCGTATAGAAATTGGGGCTTCACTGGGTTTATCAGCTGCGTACAAGACGGTGTACCAACCTGATGGTGATGGCACCGATCTCCATCCGCCTTTTTTATGAACTTTCAGGTCAGCTAACCGGTACCCTTCTTTTGTTTTTTGCCAGCTTAACTGTAGCGCGTCATTATGCAGATCAATATCGCCACGCATCTGAGCTGAACCCCATTCAGGCAAAAAAAACATCAGAGCCACGATAAATGTCCTCCATAAAACCATTCCCTGCTGAGAAAACGTAACCATTCTATATTTTTGAATACACTTCATAAAAACAGGTAAAACCTCATTGATTTTTTCAACAATCATATCAGAACATTACGGCATTATTTGCAGCGACAGCTCCTTGACCACCCGCTTCTCACCATTGTACCTAACGGATGATGCTTCGAACACCACTTTATAAGTTCCAGGCTCTGTATAAACATGTTGATAACTATCCAATCTGGCACTAACGTTTTTCAGCGCGATCCCGAGGTCGGGCTCTACTGATTGGAAATCGAAACCTTTAGAGATCACCCAATCGTCGTTGTCTTCATTGGCAGCTGTTCCTCCATACATTAATAACTGAGTCGAAGAGATCGTCCATACCTGCGTGCTGTTCAGTAAGCTAATACCTTTCCACCCGCCTGTAGCCATTGTCGCCAAATTGGATACCACCCCCTCCGGTGATATTTTGTCGGCGGTAAATGTTCGTATTATCCAACGGTTCTGCCCTTGCGACTTTTTGTAATCCGTATAGTGAAAAGCCACATATAGCAGGCTGTTATCTCTGACATAGGGCTTAAGGCCGATAACCCCCGAAGAAACATTATCCTGTCCGGCTGAAAAAGTTGCCCGATCAGAGATATCGGTCCATGTTGCCAGTTTGAGATTATCGGCACTATAAATACCATTAAAATCCGTAGAGACCAATAGTTTAAGATTGTCATAGATGACCGCATACTGTACAAGCGTTTTAAATTCGATCTGCAGGTCATTATCTGCGACGGTCCGCGACCTGTAGTCAAAGTTATGCCCGGGTTCTCCCGAATAAAACGTAA
>DALYUO010000053.1:14325-17205 GCA_031981225.1 Pararcticibacter sp. | reverse complement strand
GGGCTTTCCAGAGAAATTGAATGTGATAGTGTCGCCCACCTTATAGGTACCAGATTCTATGGAAATTTCAAAATCAGGTACAACTACTTTTTCCTTCGAGCATCCCGCTGCGATGAAAACACAAAAAATGTATAAAAAGATCTTATGCATACGATAAAACTTTTGTGGCATTCCTACCATCCTGTATTCTGGATTATCTGTTTGTTGACAGTTATTTCTGTATTAGGTATCGGGAACAATACATTCCTTGCAGTGGTATTGATCCCGGCGTTGCCGGCATATCTGTAAGTAGAAGGAGCCGTTGCCGCTATATCCCTTCCCGTCACATTCATCGTCGTTACATAGCTGCCCCAGCGGATCAGGTCATGCTTACGCAAACCTTCAAAGCATAGCTCCCTGGCACGTTCATTCTGGACTTCAGTCAGAAAGTGATCTTTATCTAATCCCTGCGGAATATCGCAAACCAGATTAGCTGCATCTAAGGGTTTTCCGAATGCCCGCCTGCGTACTTGGTTGATAGCTTTGTAGGCTTCTTCGGTCGGACCGCCATGTACTTCGTTTTCAGCCTCCGCCTTCATAAGCAGGACATCGGCATACCGTATAACCGGGAAATTCGTTGCATTATAGCTTCGTGCCTTGGTTCCCGTTTCGTATTCCCGCCGCCACTTGCCCGGATTACGGTCATACAACTGCTGACCCGTAAAATAAGAGCGAACTGTCGCGCCATTCGAAGTCAAATATTTGTAAGGTGCAATGCTCCAATTACGACGCAATGTATCCGCATTCCCAAAAAGATTGTACAACTTGGCCGTGACACGCATGGCACCGCCAGAATATCCAATCGCCTCGCTCGGGCATTCAATACCGTTCTCAACCCCCACCATTCCGGCAAGATCAACGTTCCCAATTTTATTGCCATACATCCCAATCTCCCACAGACATTCCTTCGGCTCATTGATTTTCTGGCAATGATTAATGAAGATCTGACTGAAACTCGGATTTAACGAATGCTTTCCGGAGGCAATCACCTTATTGGCATATTCCAGCGCATCATTGAATTTAGATACGTCCTTTAATGGCTCCCCGGCCATTTTTAGAAACACTCTTGAAAGAATGGCCTGAACCGCTGTTTTAGAAACACGCTCATTATAGGAAAAATAATCGATATCGTGCACCAGTCCTTCTGCCTCCTTCATGTCCTTCACGATCTGGTTATATACCTCTGACAGCGAAGCCCGGGGCAGGAACGGATCGTTTGGCGACTGAGTCGCCTGCAGCTTTAAAGGAACGGCCCCGAAGAAATCGCACAGTATAAAATAGTAGTAACCCCGCAAAAACAAAGCTTCTCCCTTGATGGCATCTCTCCGTTGAGCATCTATATTCGCACCATCAACATGTTCTATCAATAAGCTAGCCCGGTTAATGCCCTCGTAACAAACCTCCCAAAAACGACCTATATCAAGATCGGCCGCATCCATTGCCATTACGCGGATGTTATTTATTGATATATTCTTAAAAAATGCTTCATCGCTTACAGCGAGATAGCTAAACAATGCCCTGCTGTACATCCGGCCGTTCGGATCGATCAGGCGATTGTATACCCCGTTCAGGCTTTTCATTAACTCGTCTTCAGTATTAAAATACTTGTCAGGAGTTACAAAATCCGGCTCCTTGTCCAACAGTTTTGAACAGGAAGAAAAACAGAGCCCTACCGTGATCAGAAAAAAAAGTAAACCTTTCATATTAACCATTATTGAAGATTAAAAAGTCGCATTTAAACCCAGTGTGATTGTCCTTGGACGAGGATATGGAGACCAGTCAAACCCTGGCGTTAGCGCCGAATTTACGGTAGACACTTCCGGATCCAGGCCTGAGTAATTGGTCCAGGTAACCAGATTCTGAGCAGCTGCATATATCCTTAACGTTTTGACGTTAATTTTTTTCAAAACCGTAACAGGTAGCGTATATCCAAGCGCAAGCGTTTTCAACCGGAGAAAAGAGCCGTCCTCTATTGTTCTTGACGAATATACCGCCGGCCCCTGCCCTCCCACTCTGTACAAATCATTCGTCTGATTTTCAGGAGTCCACCTATTTTCAAACGATTCAAACATATTAAGGAAATTCCTGGTTACCGGATCTCCGCCCTCGAACTCTATCCTGTTTGCATTTAGGAGATCTCCCCCATAACTCCATTGTAAAAAAACATTCAGATCGAATTTTTTATACGACAAATTATTATTGAACCCACCGGTATGCAACGGGTTCGGGTCGCCAATGATGGTAAGATCATTATTATCTATCCGACCGTCACCATTGATATCTTTAAACCTTACATCACCCGGCTTTATATTTTCTCTCGCAACCCCATTGTTAGGGATTCCTCTTTTCAGAACATAACCTCCGCCAGTAGTACCAAAATCACTGTATTGATATACGCCATCGAAAAGCATCCCGTAAAAAAGAGCGATGGGTTTTCCGGGAATTGCAATGTAGGGGAAGGCATTATTAAAATTTCCCCATGTTACACGCGTCGCCAGGCTAGGTTCATCCTCATTCAAAGACAGTACCTTATTCCGGTTAAAGGCGATATTAAAATCTGATGACCACGAGAAATTCTTACGTTCAATATTTATCGTACTCAAAGTAAGTTCAAGGCCACGGTTAGAAACTCTCCCTATATTTTTAAAGGCATACAAAAACCCCATACTGGGTGCAAGGGTAGCCCTTAATAACAGGTCCTTCGTTTCTTTGTAATAGTAATCGGCCGTCAGACTAATTCTGTTTTTAAAAAACCCCAGATCTATTCCGGCGTTCGATTGAACCGTCGTTTCCCATTTCAACGCAGTATTTCCCAGATTAGTGGGCACAATTCCCTGCCCG
>DALYUO010000053.1:0-14315 GCA_031981225.1 Pararcticibacter sp. | reverse complement strand
TTCCAGTGGCATATCCCGACGAAGCATTGATCTGTAAAGCCGTCAGAGCAGCATATTCGCCGACCCTGTTGTTTCCGGTAGCTCCGTAGCCGATTCTTACTTTTCCTTCGCTTAAAAACTCGAGTTTTTGCATGAAACTTTCATCCTTCATGCGCCAGGCAAATGCAGCGGAAGGAAAGTATGCCCAGCGATTCTCTTTAAGAAACTTCGATGATCCGTCGGCTCTGATAGAAGCCGTAAACAAGTATCGGTTCCTATAAGAATAATCTACACGACTCAAATAAGACAGTAAACCACTTGATAAATCAGTGGTTGGGGCTGCTGTAATCTGTCCCTCGTCTAATCCTTTAATACCCAAAGATTCATTTGGAACAAGCGTTGAAGTAAAGCCATTAGAAAAGTCACGTATATCCTGTATCGTGACCCCTGCAAGCACTTTTAAATTGTGATCTTTGTTAAATCTTTTATTGTACCTGATAGTATTCTCATTCAAAAGATTGGTTATTTCCCGGTTGCTGATTGTTCCGTTTACTTTGTTATTCGTATAATTATGGCCAAGACGGGAATTAGAATTATTAAATAGTTCCTTTCTCTGGTTAGTACTTGTCAACCCACCTGTTACACGGAATGACAGATCTTTTGTGATTTTATATTCTCCCAGAGTATTTACAATCAGAACATTATTGAATAATGGATTATACTCATTGATTGTTGCCAGCAAGGGATTAATACGCAGATCAGTATTTGCGCTCGGATCTATATCAGGATCAAAAAGCTGCTCCAGTAAATTAGCGTCTTTGATCGAATCTCCGGTCACAGGCCTGAATCCCCACATACTATACATCAAACTGGCGGTTGGGCTGGTCTGTGCATCTGCAGCAATGGCTCCGTAACGTTTGGTTGCAGAATAATTGACATTCACTGAAGCTCTGAATTTTGTACTAACATCCTGCTCCAAGCCGAACCGCCCCTGATAGCGTCTGAAACCGCTGTTCAGAATAACACCTTGCTGATCTAAATAAGATCCGGACAACGAATATCGGGTTTTCTCATTTCCTCCCCTGATCGCCAGGTTATGATTCTGCACCAACGCCGTCCTGAGAACCTGATCCTGCCAATTAATTCCCTTTACATCCCTGTAATCTTCGATTGTTTTCCCGTTGTTCAGATAAATAGGAGTATAGACAGTAGGATTTTGCTCAAGCTGATATTTTACAAACTCATAGGGACTTAATACTTCCTGCTTTTTATTGACCTGATGGCTGCCAACCCATCCATCATAGCTTATGACAGGCTCGCCCTTCTTTCCTTTCTTTGTTGTAATCATGATTACACCATTGGCGCCTCTTGCTCCGTATATAGCCGTAGCGGAAGCATCCTTTAAGACTTCAATACTTTCTATTTCCTCGGGGTTTATAATATTGTTCGAAGCAGTTTCCACAGGAAATCCATCAATTACATACAACGGCGAATTATCCTGAGTAACGGAATTGTTTCCTCTTACTACGATATTCATTTCATTTCCAGGCTGCCCGTCGTTGGAGTTCACCTGTACACCAGCCACCCGTCCGGCCAGTGCTTCCGCAAAGCTGGGAACGGGGGCTTTCTTCATATCTCCAACGTCAGCCTGCCCAACGGCTCCCGTTAAATCTCTTCTTCGTACAGAGCCATAGCCAATGATAACCACATCGTCCAACGCTTTTACATCGCTCTGCAATACCACGTTTAATATGGTGTTTTTTGCAGCTACCCATATCTCTCTAGTAGTAAAACCCATGTAAGAAAAACGAAGCATCACATTCACCGAATCAGCTACGGGTATCGAATAAAGGCCATCGTTATTGGTCTGTACAGCAGTCTGTTTACCTTTGATCATTACCGTTACACCCGCCAACGGCTCATTCATTCCATCGGCAACCTTTCCGGAAATGGTTTTAAAAACCTTCTGCTGTGCATAGGCGGTTACCACCGGCGAACAAATGAGGAAAAAAATAAGCACACCTAAATAAACTGGTATTTGTTTTTTCATAAAATTCATCCTTTAAAGTCTATTGAACTGCCGGCATTCTGTCTATAAAGACAAGTCCAGCATAGTAATACTATCCTGTCAATCCATAATGGATTTGCACACCATGAAAGGTCCATCCCCGGCGAGCCCCCAAATTTTAATTGCATTAAAAAAGAATGTTTCATAACTGGTTATTTATATACTTTATAGTTTGGTTTGGTCTGGTCTATATATTTACTGAGGCAAGTATACATATTCTTAATTAACAAAAAAAGGTTTTTTAAAAAATCTATATCGATGAGCTTTGTAACATGACTGGTCTGGTTTGGTTAAAACAATAAATATTTGTTTACTTTTGCATTTAAATTATGAAATCGTCACCGCACGCTCCTGAAGCAACTGAAATCTCAGCAGACGAGTCTCTTCAGCCATTCAATCACCGTATGAAATACATGCAACTGGCAGAGCACATAAATCACCAGATAGAAACAGATCAATTGCATGTGAACGACCGCCTCCCCTCTTTAAAGCAGTTGGAAGAGCAGCTCGGCATGAGTAAGGAAACCGTCCTTAAAGGTTTAAATTATCTTTCGGAAAAAGGCATCATCGAATCAGTATATCGGAAAGGCTACTATGTTAGAAGAAAAGCACAGCATCATCCATACAGGATATTTTTTCTTCTCGACAAGATGAACATCCTTCGCGACCGTATCTACTATTCCTTTCTGAATACCATTAAAGATTTTGCGGATGTAGACGTGTTTTTCCACCATCATAACTTCAAAGTATTTGAAAAGCTAATCCTTGAAAATTTAAATAATTACACGCACTTTGTGATCACCACCTTTCTGAGGGAAGATCCTTCAGCGCTATTAAACCAGATTCCGCCTCATAAAAGGATTATTATTGATTATGACGAAAAGAATCTGAGTGGCGATTATACATCTATTTACCAGGACTTTAAATCCAATATTTATGATTCGTTGGTAGAACTGCTGCCCCGGCTTAAGAAATACAACCAACTTATTCTTATCGCGCCCGAGGAGGCCTATCACGCTCATGCGGTTATAGCCGGCTTTAAACTGTTTTGTAAAGAGTATAAGTTTAAAAACAAGATCTCCCATACAGTCGAGGAAGAAGCGTTTGAAAAGGGCAACGTCTACATCACTTTTGGGAGGTACGATTTGGACGATGTCAGCATAATAAAACTCTCAAGAAAAAACAACTGGAAGCTGGGAAAAGACATAGGACTTCTTTCATATAACGACACCGCCGTGAAGGAAGTTCTTGAAAACGGGATAACGGTGATCAGTACAGACTTCGATAAAATGGGAGAAGAAGCAGCTAAGTCCATCATCGAAAAAAAGATAATACGGATGCGCGACCCCTCGAAGGTTATTTTAAGAAACTCCTTGTAGCCTTTCCAGTATCTTTTAAAGCAAGCGAAAATTTACGGTAACTACTGCCTTTCGATGGTAGCCATCTTATGCCTTTTGACAGCCTCAACCCCGGCACTGACCCCGTACTAACCGTTGTTTGTATAAGCCAGTACTAATCCCATGCACCCCCCCCGATAAGTCCACGTTTTTATATAAAACATGGACTCACTACTGCTTCTGTAGTGGTTCTTTTTTGCGACATACACACCAGGGTTAGTCGCCGGTGAGATCGCAATCACTCCAATGTTTTCATTTTCTGTACTTTATATTCGTTTTAAATTGTACTTTTTTCTGCATCCTTTTCTTTTTATCCCCAACTTTACTCTCTGTGCAGGCAGGCATTTGCAAGACCTTTTATCCCGGATAGTGCTGTTTCCTTTACCGTATTGCTGATGGCTGGCTGCTGTAAAAGCAGAATAGCTTGATATATGGCAATCTTAGACAATAAAGGTGGCATCCACGGCAAGGCCGGGACCGTCATCTATCGCAGGTACAGGGGCATGACCGTCGTTCAGGGGCAGCCCAAAA
This sequence comes from Pararcticibacter sp., assembly GCA_031981225.1. Taxonomy (GTDB): domain Bacteria; phylum Bacteroidota; class Bacteroidia; order Sphingobacteriales; family Sphingobacteriaceae; genus Arcticibacter. The sequence goes on along the minus strand of DALYUO010000053.1, from coordinate 10,340 downwards.
GATTTAAACAAACAGTGGCCAGCCGGGAGAGTGCCTCCGAGTTTGGCATGTCCAGCAGCTGCGGAAGGGTCATCCGCGAGGCTTTCCTTCCGGCCTACCGTGATCTTTACGACGGCGGCATGATCAACCGCCTCTCCAGGGCGGTCTACCAGTGTATCCGTAACAGCCGTACCAAAGGAAGGGGGGAACGCGACCTGCACGACGGTGAACTGGGTTTCCTGGAGGGGATGGATTTTAACCTCAACAGCAAGCTCTCCGACAGCCTGAAGGTAAAACCGGCTGTCCGGCGTAATGAGCAGGGACAGGTGGTGGTAAGCCTTCCGCAGATCAATGCCCAAACGGATATTGTTTCGCCCTTTAAAAGGGAGAAGATCGACCGGTACCGGCTGCGTTTCATGCTGGTGGCCTTTAACTTCAGACAGGAGTTTTATGAATATGTGGGGGTAAAGGATGTGGAGATGGGCAAAAACGACACCACAGAAGCACAGGAGCTGCTGTTTGACGGCGAGGTTCCCCAGGGAAGCCTTTTGATCCTGATGGCTTCGGTAAACTGCCTGAGCTACAACGAGTATGAGCTGCGCTATGAGAGCATGAACACCAGAGAGTACTGTCCGGCGGCCCTGATTGCCACCTATCCATCAGAAGGGGAGGCCCCTGCAGGGTACGGAGAAAAGCGCGTAAGCACAGACACACAGGAAATGAAATCTCTGGGCCGGGCTCAGCGGGTGTTTGATATGCTGGAGTACTTCGGCAACGACACTCTGCGGAGCACAATGTGGCCCAATGGGAAGAAGGTTCCCAAAAAGGCACAACCCCGGCAACGAAAAAAGGCAAGTATAAACGATATCTCTTCCCTCAAGGGGAAGAGGGTGAAGTTTTAGTGGGGGTGCTTTATCACTGGCGGCATCAATTTGTACACCACAGGCGTTACTACTCTTGACAGGAGTGTCGAACTGATCAATCCTCCGATCATTACAATTGCCAGCGGTGAGATGAGCGGATTACTTGACCAGGCAATAGGTAATAAACCGCCAATAGCTGTCAGCGACGTAAGGATAATAGGCAGAAAACGGATTTCTCCTGCTTTTTCAATCGCATCGTTCAGCGCCATTCCATCCCGGCGTAGCTGGTTGGTAAAATCGACCAGAAGGATTGTGTTTTTCACTTCAATACCGGCAAGCGCAACTATACCAACCGTGGCGACAAATGAAAGGGTGTTTCCGGTAACTAGTAAAGCCAATACGGCCCCTACAATACCGAGAGGAATAACTGAAAGGACGATCAGGGTACTCTTGAATGTCTTAAACTCAAGCACCAGCACGGCGATAAACAGGAACACGGTAATGAGGATAATAGTCCCGAAGCCGCCGAACGACTCCTGAGTAGTTTCAACTTCGCCTCCCATTTGGTAATGATATCCGGCAGGAAACGTCATTTGATCCATTTTGCTGATCACATCCTGAATGACACGGTCATTCTGATAACCCTTCTGAACAAAACTATTGACAGAAACCGTACGCTCTTTATTAATATGATTGATATTTGAGGGCGAAGATTCTAACCGGAGCGTTGCAAGCTGATTCAGAGGTACCGCTCCTCCCTTCACATTATTGACATAGATACCATCAAAAACGGATAAGTCGGGATAGGAAGGCCGGGGAATACTCATACGCAGAAGATAATCATCATTATCAGTAGCTGGATCTGAAAACACACCGAGGTCGATACCTGCGAGTGTCATCCTCACGGTGCGATCGATATTTACCGCAGGAACACCCAGAGCCAGCGCCTTTTGCCGGTTGATATCGACCCGTATATCGGTTTTATTGTTTCTCACCGGATTATTCACATAGATTGCCCCTTCCGTGTTTTTGAGCAGCGCTTCGACTCTGAATGCGAGATTTCGAAGGGTATCCAGATTGTCGCCTAAAAGCCGTACTTCTACCGGTGAGATCATAGGGATTCCCTGTTCAAAGTCCTTCACTTCTATCTTAGCGCCGGGATAGGGCGTCCAGGCCTTCCTCAATTCGGCAATAATCTCCGACTTCCTGTCGGCACGGGTGTCGGCTTGCAGCTGAACAAAGATTTCAGCAAAATCAGACTTTTCATTTTGCTGGATTACATTATAATAGATTCGCGGATTCCCCTTTCCGACGTTCGACGAATAGTATTTCACTTCGGGCATACTTTTTAACTTCCGTTCTATCTGCCGGGTGATGCTGTCGGTATAGTAAATATTGGACTGGAGAGGGGCTGTAATATCTATCAGGAATTGTGGCTTTTCTGATGAAGGGAACAAGCTGAACCCTATGACAGGGATGAGCGACAGGGATGCTCCGAAAATAATTACTGCAATGACAATGGTGTGCCAGGGTTTCTTCAGTGCCTTATCCAGCAATACAGAATAAGTACTGTGAATTACTTTTTGAAATGTGCGTAACACAACGTTTCCCTGAGGATTCTCATGTGGCTTAAGCATGCGGCTCGCCAGAAAAGGAACCACGGTAAGCGCAATCAGCATGGATGCAAGCACGGAACTGATCACCGCTGTAGGCAGGCTTCTTATAAAATCACCTGAAGCTTCGGGCATAAACATCAAAGGCATAAAGGCAATAACGAGAGTCGCTGTACACCCAACAACCGCCATTGCAATCTGCTTTGTCGCTTTTAGTGCCGCTTCCAATCGGGAATGCCCTTCTCTCATCCAGCGTTCTATATTCTCAATAACAACAATACTGTCGTCAACCAGTAAGCCCAGTGCAACTACAAAACCGACGATACTTAGCTGATTGAGACTAAAGCCGGCCAAATGCACAAGGACAACTCCTATTGACAAGGACAAGGGAATAGCAATCATTACCACTAATGAAGCTCTCGAACCAAGCGGTAACAAAGTGATCAGTACGAGAAAAACAGCAATGGCAAAATCAATACCCAGGCCCTTCAGGCGATGGTTTACATTGTCGGCCTGATCAAAGTTCACAACCAGATCTATATTGGCGGGAAGGGTCTTTTTAAACTTCTCTATTACAGGAAAATACATTTCCTGCGTACTGCTGATATTCTCTCCCTCCTTCTGAGCAGCCGTTACAAAAAGGGAACGGTGACCGTTAAGACGGGTCATATGCGTCTCGGGAGCATAATCCGGATATACATTGCCGACGTCACGAAGAAGGATATTTTTGCCTGCAGTGCTGGAGATGATTGTATTCCTAATCTGCTCAATGCTTTGATAATTTCCGCTGGTCTTCACGCTAAAAGACTTTCCTCCGGCGATAATACTTCCACCGGGGATATTACCCGCTTCGCTTTGAACCGCCTGCATAACTGTAGCAAGTGGAATATGCAACTGTTCGAGCCGGTCAGGCTGAACATCTATCCTGATCAGCTGTTGTGGAAGCCCGTGGACCCTGACGTCCTTGAGCGAGGAGATCTTTTCGAGCTCATCCTGAAGATCGTCGGAGAACTTCTTCATTTTCTGACGTGATGCATTTTCTGATATGAGAGCTATCTGCAGAACATTCACTCCCGAGGGTTCCACTTTCTGCACATCTATGCTATAAATATCCTGCGGCAGCTGACTGCGAAGTGCACCAATCTCCCTGATCAGTTCCTGATATTTATCTTCCACGTTACTGCCATGCCTGTATTCAACGTTGATTACCGCCAGTCCGTTCAGTACATTTGTCTTAATGCGCTTGATATTATCCAGGCCATAAAGCTTCGACTCCAAAGGTTTTACCACCAGTTGCTCCATATCTTTCGGACTGGTACCGGGGTATATTACCACTACGGGAAACTGCGGCGTCTTCATATCCGGGTCTTCTGCCCGCGGCATCGTCAGTAAGGTACTTACACCAACCGCAATAACCATCAGCACCATAATGAGGGTGAACTGATAGTTCTTTACTGCATATTTTGAAATATCCATCGTAGGTCTCCTTACTGCACTTTGATTTTAGATCCGTTGTTCAGGTACGGACTGCCCGATACTATCAGGAATTTCGTATTCTCCAGTCCTCCGGTTATGGTCACCCTGTCTTTGTGTATCTCTCCTATTTTTACCTCTGTTTTATTCGCCGTTTTGCGGTCGTCAGTGGTAAATACATATCCTTTTCCGCCATCTCCATCAAGAAGTGCATCATAAGGGATGGTCCAGGTGTTTACTGTTTTCACGGAAGGCCTGATGTCGGCCTTTGCAAATAAACCCGAAGCAAGCCCTTCCACCTTCTCATTTAATTTAAGATGGATAATGAACGTACCAGATGCAGGATCGACCCCTTCAGACTTTTTAAACACGTAAGCCTGCAATGTCTTCCCCGGAAGCGCGTCTGTCTGAACCGTAGCTTTGTCTCCCCTGGCAATAGCCGCCCATTGGCGGTCACTTACTCCTACTTTTAACAACCATTGTCCCTTACCAGCTCCATTGATCTGCAGCACAGGAGTACCTGGGCCTACTACCTGGCCTTCATTCGCAAACTTCTGAAGAACAAAGCCACTAACCGATGCCCGGATTTCGGAGTATTGTCTATTGAACGACACTGCCTTCAACTGCTGACTTGCAACTTCCAGCGCTGTGCGGGCGTTCTGCATTTGCTCCAGCGTTGCAACGCTGTCCTTATATAATCTAAAAGCTCTCTGGTAGTCCCGTTCGGCTTTCTCCTTTGCCAACGCCGCCTGCTGGGTGCCTGCATTTACCTCCGTAAGATTTAAGATTGCCAATACCTGCCCTGCCTTTATAGCATCTCCCTCCTTCACAAAAATGCGGTTTATGACGCCCCCTGTCTTAAAAGATAATACAGTTTCGTCGTCCGTTGTAAATAAACCGGAAGCATGCACCACCGTTCCGTCGCTGCCCTGCTCAAGCGGCTGCAGTCTTACCGGTATTATATCTTCCTGCACAGCCTCGTTCGACTGCTTATTATTACCGCATGAGAATAGCAGCAATGAACAGAACAAACCTATGCTTTGAATAAAAAGTCTCTTTTTCATGATATTATTTACTGAACGTATATGAAGCTGTTTCCCGTTCGAGGGCTGCAGAAGCAGCAAGAACATTATACTTATTAATAAGGACCGCCATCCTCGCCGAGGTGAGTTGAGTACGGGCGTCTACTGTTTCTATATAGGTGTTTGTCCCTGCTCTGAAACCGCGCTCGATTAACCTTTGATATGATTCTGCCGCTTCCAGCTGCACCTGAGCCGATCGATAAGTTTCCCATGCGCCTTTCAGATTATTATGGGCAACACTGCTGCTCAGCTCAAGCTGTTGCTTTACCAGATCGAGATTCAGCTGTGCGTTCCTGACGTCCAAATCCGCCTGCTTCACCTTTTGCTGGTTACGGTTCCCTGCAAAAATGGGGAGATCGAGTTGCAAGCCGGCGAGGTAATACCGCGACTGATCATTGTATTTCCAGCCTTCGGCCTGGGAGCCAAGATCAAGAAACCCGCTTAACCTGGGGATCCAGTAGCTCTTATTCATCTTCACAACCGTTTCGTTTATACGAATTCCCTGTTGCAGTGACTTTAGTTCTTCGCGTGCAGCAGCACCTTTTTCGTCTTTCAACTGTACAGAAGCATGAATAAGACCGGCATCCGCATTATAAGCAGTATCGATAGGAGAACCACCCGGGCGGTTCAACAGGGAATTAAAGTACAATTTCGCGTTCTCAACCTGTTGCTTCGCCTGAGTAAGCTGTGCCTGAGCTGCTGCAATTTCACTGTTAGCCCTTAACACATACGCAGGTAGCCCTTTCCCGTTTTCCAGTAGTTTTTCGTTTACTCGCTTTCCTTCATTTGCCAGGTCTATCGTCGACTGATAGATGCCGACAGCATTCAGAGCAGTGAGATAGTTAAAATAGGCCGACTTTATATTCTTCACCAGCTCCCGGCGGTACGTTTCTACCTCATATTCCTGCAGTACGACCTGCTGTCCGCTTATCTTTTTATTGTAGATAATATCTGAGTTGATGACAGGAACCGTGGTACGTAGTTTAGCGTCGTAAAAGTTCTTAGGAAGAAAGGTGATTGACTGGTTTTCGAGCTGAGGGAAGTTCTGCGAGTTTGTCAACTGGTTTAAGGTAGCATATGCGCCATTCAGCAAATCACCTAAGGGCAAGGGAATATTACGCCCGCCATCGGCTGTCTGATAGTTCATCTGGAAAGCCACACTTGGCAAAAACAGGCTCTTCGCTGTTTGAAGCGAAAGCAAGGCTTTCTCTAATGAAATATCCTTCTGCTGGATGACTATATTGTTTTTTAAACCCTCAGCAATATATGCTTCAAGGGGATTCTTCTCCGTCGCTACCTGGGCCCGACTCGCAGAGTAAGGCAAACAGGACAAACAAATCATATACACTATTAATACTGTTCTCATTATTAACACTGTTAACAAGCAGGTAAAAAAATTTACTTCACGCCCTCAAGTAATCGCACATAGCTAGCAAATGCAGCTTCAAGGGCCTCTACTCCATCCTCAAAAAAGTTATGGCTCCTGGCCATGTGCCCTAAATGTCCATGCACGGTAAGGCTACACAAGCCATGCATAGTAGACCACACCATCAAGGCGAAGACCCTGGGTTCATGACCCTTAAAATAGCCTGCCCGTTGACATTCTTCTACGGTCATCAACAAAGAGTTGAAAACATTATAACCTTCAGGCCATCCCTCCCCTCCCGGTGTATCACCACAGTTATTATCCAAAAATTCAAGCGGCTCTTTCATGATGAACATTAGTTCATAGAAATCGCTATTCTCAAGGGCGAATTGCATATACGTTTTACCCATCGCTTTCAAGCGCTCAAAAGGATGGTCTACGTTAATCAGGGCACTGAACTTTTGTCCCATCAGCTTAAAGCCCTCCTGGTGAAGCGCATAAATGATATCACTCTTATCCTTGTAATAAAGGTAAATAGTCGTGGGACTGAACTCTATCTCAGCAGCAATCTTACGGATAGAGGTAGCCTCATAGCCATATTTCATAAATAATGACTTAGCGGTATCCAGGATCAGTTGCTTCAAATCTTCCTTATGTCGTTCTTTTCTTTCTTTTATTCCCATAAAATAACAGTGCAAATATACTTAACAGTGTTAATAATTAAAAAATATTTTATCGTGACATGATTATAGCATTTACTTCTGGAAAGCAATACGACGACTTACATAGTTTAGAGCTTGAATGGAGGGTTCTTTCAGACTTAATATGTCGGGCTTTTTACTTAATGGAATATAGTTAATGGCGAGGCTTAGAACCGCCTTCGCCCTTTTCAAATCCGATGTGACAGCAGTTTTCCGGTTCACAATATTGATAGCGTAATTATATGCGGTAACGATTAATACATTGGGATTATTTCTATTATAATTAAACGCCTGCTTTGCCAATTTAAGCGACCTGTCTTGTTCATTCATACTTAAGAGCACCCTGAGAGAATCCTGATAATTAGTTGAGATGCCTCGCGGAAACGAATCGTTTATTCCCTTTTCTACGCTGGTAAACGCTTCAATATTCACAGGATTATCGTTAAACTGGAACACAGGAGAAAGTCGTTAATGAGTCGGTAAAAATGTTGCAGGTTCTGCGAGAAAATACTCCGGCTTTGCCTCTTTTACAAAATGCACATTTGTTCCTAGCTTTAAGGTACTTTCAGACCAAAGCAGATCGCAAAGGAGCCATTGATTTTCAATGAAAACAGCATTCCACATATGATTCCCCTCTTCAAACTTATACCCCACACGGAAATCTACAGGACGTACGTACCCCTCAACCTTCAGACACGGAATCTGATTTAGTTTGCAGTACTCGTATAAGAGATTAGTGAATTCTTCGCACATGCCTGCTCTTTTCATAAGACTCTGTTCAACTGATAACGGCGCTGTACCCTTGTAAAACCTCGTTGAGTCAACAGACATATGTTTATAAGTCCAGAAATATAATAATTGGAGAATCTCTCTTTTATTAGCAGCAAGAGGTCTAAGCCCTGAGGATAAGTCGCTAACAGTGTTAAGAGAAGAAAAGTTTCCCGCTTCAAACTTTTCATACAATGCAGAATTGACTGATGTTATTTGAGCACTGGTTCTCAGGCAGTATCCTCCCAGACAAAAAAGAAAAACAAAGAAAATGAGCTTTTTCAAATTAGTACAAATAAAGCTTTGGCTATGTTAATTGTGCGCTAAAGATAGAAAAATCTAAAGCCCGATCACTAAGTTATTCCATATTGCATTTATTTATGCTTCTTGTTCAAAAGCACGTCTACAGTGCTTCCTACACTAATTTCTGATAGGTACGCCACCAGAGGTCGGGCATTTCGCCGTTCACAGCAGTTTGATAATCGTCATAGCGGCAGGGAACAAGATGGTACCGGTCGTTTCCCGAATGACTTGAGGGATAAGGAACCTGCATCCACCAGCGGTCTGACTTCTTACTTTTCACAAAGACAAGCTCATGGGTATTGTCCTTAAGTGTCGCTCTGTAAATGAGGTATTGAGATTTAGGCTGAAGAGGGAAATCGCTTTTGCGCTGGTAGTATCCGTCGATAAGGTACCAGATCATCTGGGCAAGCAACATAGCTGTCTGGCCATTGTGGTCAAACGCTGGGTTAAATTCATACAGCCCGAAAGAACTCAACTTATCGCTCATGCCGGCATAGCGGCACAACTGGCAGGCTTCTTCTCCGTAAAACCCGTTTGGATTAGCATTAGCGTTTCCACCGGCATCTGACGACCGGATAGCAGAAATATCAAAGCTTAATATGTTGGCATTGCGAATAATCGGTTCTGCAACAGGAATCCTACCGTAAAAGTCGCCCAGGCGGTTGACGTCAAACAGCAACTTCTCCATAACGCGGAGGCTGTCCTGATTAACATAATAAGTCTGATAACCAATATTACTGAAGTTAAAAAGATAATTGGGCTGATGAAGGAAGATCTTATTTAAATAAGAATCCGATTTTGTTTCGATGGTAGATACATCAGTAGTATCGTCGAGATCGAACTTCGGGTCGATAACAACAAGATCAGCCTTTTGCTCAAGCTCTTCGTAGGCCATATATTGGGCGTAGGTGAGATCCTGACCACCCCCAATAATAACAGGAAGGATGTTCTCTTTTACAAGTTCGGCAACTACAGTCTTTACCGCGATATAAGTATCCGAAACAGTATGACCGGCTTTTATATTGCCAAGATCGGCAATACGGATATTACCGGTTCCCTGATACAGACTATATAGCTTTTCTCTTACATAATCAGGGCCGAGGGCACATCCTTGATTGTTCACGGCATTCCTGTCATCGAGTACACCGAAAAGAGCGATATCGATACTTTCCTTGCTTATTTCAGGAAATTCACCTGCATAAATTATAGCTTGCGCTCCCAGCTGGCCAGGCAGAAAACCTGATTGGGGACTAATTTTATTGGCGTCGACGGGTGAGAAAAAATCAGTTAAAGACATATTCGCTCCAAATATCCATTTTATTCATTTACTTTTGAAAGCATTTTCAAAATTTAGCCGGATGATATTGGTTACTGGCGCAACCGGTTTTTTAGGTTCAGAATTAGTAAGACAACTATACGCACAAGGGAAAAGAGTTCGGGCATTAAAACGCGAAAGCTCTGTAATTCCCGATACTTTAAAATCCATTCCTCAAATTGAGTGGTTCGATTCTGATCTGCTCGACTATTTTTCTCTTGAAAAGGCTTTTTCGGGTATCAGCCATGTATATCACTGCGCGGCCAGCATTTCATTTCAGCCATCCGCAAGGAAGGAGATGATCAGGGTAAATGAAGAGGGCACCTGCTGCATGTTAGCTCAGTGGCTGCACTAGGAGACTCAAAAAAAGGCGAGTCTGTAAACGAAAAGAACTTCTGGGAGTTTGACGGGAGCCAGCACGGTTATTCTATTTCGAAATATGAAAGTGAAATGGAAGTTTGGAGAGGAATTGCTGAAGGGCTGAATGCTGTGATTGTGAACCCCTCCATCATTATCGGCAAAAACGCGGGAACCAAAGGCAGCGGTCAGATTTTTGACATGGCGCGAAAGGGCTCTAAGTTTTATACGGGCGGTGTCTGCGGCATGGTAGATGTGGAAGATGTTGCACGCGCAATGATCCTGCTGATGGAAGCCGATGTTCGGTCTGAACGTTTTATCCTTAATTCTGAAAATATTTCATTTCAATATGTATTTGAAGCGGTAACGGGATACCTCGGAATGAAACCTCCCGGAATCAAGGCTAGACCCTGGCTCCTTTCGATCGCCTGGCGTCTCGTGCGATTCGCTTCATTTATTACGGGCAGGGAATACGGCTTGACTAAGGATACCGCACGCAGCGCTTCCAAAAAGGTGATTT
>DALYUO010000052.1:20885-23941 GCA_031981225.1 Pararcticibacter sp. | reverse complement strand
TCCGGACTATATATTTTATAATGAGTAGTCCGGTTAAGCTTCTTTTTGAACGCATCATCTCTATTGACAGAGACAGCAGCGCTGCCATGTACCTGCAAATAGCCCGGCAACTGATTGGAGCCGTCAGACAAGGGATTCTGCTGCCGGGATCACGATTGCCTGGATCGCGCGCCTTATCTTTAGAGCTGAAAGTACATCGGAAAACCGTCGTGGCAGCGTACAATGAGCTGGAGGCGGAAGGCTGGATTGATGTAAAGCCCAACAGGGGAGCTTATATCAATAATGTGTCAGTGGTGAACGATCCTTTTTCTTCTGGTTCAGTGCAGGCGCCGATTGCGTTTGCTTCTCAAACCGGCTATACCTTCAGGCGAAGTATCTTATTAGATAAGCCGCAGGAGCCTAATCCGGGGTGGCTGTCCTTTTCAGACGGCATGCCTGATGTCCGCCTGACACCAACGGGCCGACTTACCCGCACGTATAGCGGGATTATGAAGCGGAAAAACAACCGGAAATATCTGGCCTATTCAGCTGTAGAGGGTAACGTTTTCTATCGGGAAATGCTGGCGGAGTATCTCAATAATACCAGGGGACTGCATGTTACAAAAGACCATATATTAACCACCCGCGGCACTCAGATGGCAATCTTCCTTACCTCAAGCCTGCTGCTCGCTCCCGGTGATCTTGTGGTAGTAGCTAAACTTGGCTTTTATGAGAGCAATATGATCTTTCAGCATTTTGGAGCGTCGTTGATGCAGGTGCCGGTAGATCAGGATGGGATTTCGGTAGATGCTATTGCCAGACTATGTAAAGTAAACCGCATCCGGATGGTTTATGTCACTCCCAGCCACCATTACCCCACAGGCGTAACACTAAGTGAACAGAGGAGACGCGAGCTCCTTGAGCTCTCGGAGAAATATGGATTCATAATTGTCGAGGACGACTATGAACATGATTTTCATTACGAGGGCGGTCTTCCGCTACCGATAGCCAGCGCCGACCAGTCAGGGATGACTATCTATATCGGCTCATTTTGTAAGGTTCTTGCGCCAGGCCTCAGGATGGGGTATCTTGTCGCGCCCCCCAATTTAATTGACGAGCTGGGCCGGTTAAGGCAGATTGTGGACCGCCAGGGGGATGCCACCATGGAACAAACGGTGGCTGAATTACTTGCTGAAGGAGAAATTCAGCGGCAACTGAAGAAAAACCAAAGAGTTTACCAGGAGCGGCGCGACGTATTCTGTTCTTTACTTCAAAGCAAACTAAAGGGCAATGTGAAATTTACGTCGCCTTCCGGAGGTTTGTCGGTATGGACAGAATGGGAGAAAGCGTTTAACCTGATGAGGATAAGTAAACAATGTATGAAGCGGGGTCTGTACCTTCCTCAAACGCTGCTTTACCAGAATGAGTCGATAACGGCTATGAAGCTGGGATTCGCTGATCTTGACGGTAACGAAATAGAGGAAGCGATCACACTTCTTGCAAGAGTTGTAAACGAATCGGCATTGTAGGTGACTTGAAAGAGTAGGACAGATGTTCTGCTGGCCGAGCTATTGCAGCCATCTTTCGAAAGAGTGACTGTGACTTATTCAGGATGATTGAAAAGAATAGAGAATGCGGAAAATATACCTCTCCTCTATTCTTCAAAATCATTGATGTCCAAAACTGCTTTGGTATCCGAACTTCTGGTTTAGTAAAGTATGAATGGTTACCGTGTTCGTAGCCGGATAGGGCAGTTAACTTTAGTATCAGCGGCTCATCGCTGACGTACGTTTGTAAACTGATCGATCATATCGTCCAGTATTTCTTTGCTATAACCGATGCGGTTTGCATAATCCAGACATAAAATATATTCCTTATCGTGCACCTGGCCATCCTGAGTCATCATCTGGACCAGCGCTTGCAGTTCGAGTGTTTTCTGAAGGCCATCCTCTGGAATAATAAAGCTAAGTACAGGAAGATTATCTACAATCGGTGATACATCATCGGGCGTAAGTCCGAGTTTATTTCCTATAAAAAGCAGCAGGTCGCCTTCACCATTGTCCAGATATTTATCTGCGGCAGCAATTAAAATTACATTTTGAAAAAACGCGAGCTTTTTTTGACGCGTATCGAGTACATCTTCAAGAGATTGTTTCATTTTACTAGCTTTTTAACTAAATTCATCAGGCCGGAGCCACTCATTATTTCGGGTCAGCCTTTAAGAGAATAAGATTAGCCGCCTGTTTGTTTCATTCTTGAGATAACGTTCTGCATCCTTAACTTATTATATTGCTGTAACAGGATGGGACAAACATTGTACAGAATATTGGCGACCGACATCGAGGCCAGCCAAACCCAACTTTCTGAGGATGATCCGTACACAGTAGTTTGCAAAAAAAACAGAAAACAACACCAGTGGTAGTGTTCGTACATGGCAATAGTCTTCATGTATGAATATGCGTCTGTACGGTTCTTAATCTTTCCTGATTTATTTGAACCTTTTGTGTTTTTACTCCAATCTCCATCCTGGACAAATTTTCTGATCGTTTTTACTCCCAGCCGTTCATAAACTTTTTGATTTTGGGTTACTTGCAGCTTCTTTAAAAGCTTCTCAGGAATAGCGGTAATTATAAAACTCGTTGTCAGGAAGATATAAAGGGCGCTGTCGGTTCCGTTATTGATCCAGAACAGTAAAACAGGGAAAAAGCTAATTCCGGTCCAGAACAGGTTGATAAATTGATTGTAAAGCTTTGTCAGGAACTGAGCCTTAGGGTAAGCCGTTTTGTGATGTCTTTCCTTTTTCGTTTGGTTCATGTTTACTGTCTAAAGGATACACAAGATACGCCTGCAAAGATATAAACGCGCGTTTTGCCTGCATAAATTTCAGATGAAAAGTTTTTACAAATGCTTAACTTTAAAAAAGATACAAAACTTTAATGTGATGGCAAATAAACTTGAAGTTTGGCAAAGAGGCCCCTTACCAGGTATTATTCCTGTATTGCAGCCGGTAGCTCATGCTCTTCTCCAGGCCAGGGAAGAGGTAAACGAGTATATGTATGAGTTTCCCGACGAGTTGC
>DALYUO010000052.1:8529-20875 GCA_031981225.1 Pararcticibacter sp. | reverse complement strand
TGGCTTTCATCTTCAGCATTTGAGTGGAGTGCTTGATCGCGTATTTACTTATGCCCGCAGGGAAAGCCTCAGTGAACTGCAGTTTTTTCAGTTAGAAGAGGAGGGTACAGACTCAAGAGAAAAGTATACGGTAGATGATTTGGTTGACCGCTTCAATCATCAGGTAGATATTGCATTAGATCAGATTAAAGGGACAGATGAATCGACCCTAACGGATTACAGAGGGGTCGGTAGGGCAGGCCTTCCGTCCACAGTCATCGGCTTGCTGATTCACGGTGCCGAGCATACGATGCGTCATGTGGGACAACTGCTTGTGACTGCCGCTGTAGTGAAAAATTACAAAAAATAGCAGGTTTAAAATAGAATATAACGAAGTAAACATGATTTTAAATTACGGATCTTAGGCATCTTGCTCTAAAATGAGGTTTAGAATATTATGCAACAAAAACATGTAATCATAGGTGTTTTCATTCTCGTTACGGGTTTGATTTCATGCGGACAAAAAAATGCGCTGCCAAGCGACTATATCGGAGATTGGCAGTCGGTTGATACCCTGGATTATAATCTTGCTGTCGCTATACGGAGTAAAAGTAATGCGACTAGCTTTATGATAAAAGACAAGACAAATGCGTCAGTTGGGAAATTACCGGCTCGATATAACGCAGGAGGAAATAGATTCGAACTCGGGGGATTGAAGTATAGTAATATACTTAAAGGATTTTCCAATTTCCAGAGCGCAGAATTAGTGGGAGACACTATGCTGTTTACGGTGAATGAAAGGGTTATTAAAATGGTACGGAAGGATTTATGAATTTTATGTTCATGATTCTTTGATCAAATTCGTCACCCTTAACGATTGCTTTGGCCTTCAGGCGAATTTTGTATGTATAGATGGTGCTTACCGAATAGTCTAATATTCCGGCGATAGTTTCATCATCTTTTATTCCTAACCTCATTAAAGCGAAGATACGTAACACTGTGTTTAAAGATCCGCTCTTTTGTGGCCAGATTTGATCTTCAGGCCGAAGTAATTCATTAAATGCCGGAACGAAGTTAGGTAATAGCTTCAGAAATATCTGATCCAGGGTATCGTACAGGTATTCCCGCTCTTTGCTGATTTGCATGGATGTCACAACATCAAGCGCCTCATCAATCTTCTTCATTTTGATTTTGTGCTCCACCTTTCTTTTGAGCTTTTCAAGCATATCTATGTTAGAAAAGGACTGTTTGAAGAAGAATCCGATGTACTCTTCGTTTATTCTGGTATGCTCCATCAGTTTCGTGTTGATTGAAGCTAGCTGATCGTTCTTTTCGTTGATTAAACGTTCACTAACCTTAACCTTCTTTAGCTGGATAAAAACCACGTACAGTATACTCAGCACCACTACAACGACCACAGCGAATATTAAAGAGTAAATTATCGACTTGTCTCTTTGTCGTTCGGTTTCCATTATTGTTTTTCCTGCTATCAGCGGAAGTACGTTCTGTATGTCGATCTTATGTCCTCTGGCGCCGTAAAATTCTGCATCAGAAACGGCCTTATTTATACATTCATAAGCTAATTTAAGATCGCCGGCTTTGTAAAACTCTTCGCCCAGCTTGAGAATGGCTTCCGTATCTTTGGTGGATGACCTTATATCACTGATGGCTGACAAGGCAAGGAACATGACTTTGTCGTCCCCCGAGTGGTAATAACTCAATCTCATAGCTACCATGGCGATCCCATGGTGAGTTAACCCGTTATGTGTAATAAAATGCAGATAAAATTCGGCTGTTCGCCTGTGACGCGACGACCTTCCGTCGATCTCTGCCTGGTCAATTATTCGTTCGAATGCATTCGGAGGCGCAGCCGAAGTCATCTTTTTGAATTCATCTTCCGCAGTTATGCGGTATTGTTTGGCATAGTACTTATCGTTGTTGTATTTTGCGAGCGCCTCATAAAATCGTGCCTTTAGACGATGGTGGGTAGATCTGAGTTGCTCGTGGATTGTTTCGTTATCCAATTCAAAAACAAGTTCATAGGCTTCTTTGAACATGCCCGATGGTACCAGAATTTGCAGCAGTTTTAGCTTGCTTTCCTGTACCTTAAAATGGTCTCCATGGGCTTGCCCAATATGGATCATTTTTTGAACATAGGTGTATGAAGAGTCGAACTTATAGAATTGATATTCTTCTAGAATGGCATTGTACAAACGATATAGTTCAGGATAAGCCAACCGCGAACTATCGCGGGCGGCTATCCTTAGACGATTGATTCTAATCTCCTTTTTGCGGTCGTATTCCTTGTTTTTGAGTTCTGTTCGGAGTATGTTAAGTAAACTATCCTTACTGGAAACTTCAAAAGCTGCACTACTTTTAGTAATGAGGAGCGATAGTATTAATATAGCTAAAAGGGTGTTTTTTAACATTCCGTAATTTATTCATTTTTAGTGAATATACTTACCGTAAGTCTGACTTTCATTTGCAATGCGGATGCATTTTTCTGGGTCGCTACGCTTCTATCGTCCAGTGGTACGGCAAAGAAGTGTTATTGGATATTCACCTGTACGCCCTCTTTTAATGTTCCTGAACCTTTATATACCTTCCCTTTAAAAAGTACTTCTGCATTGATCTTTTCTATCCCCTTTTCAATCTTTCTATCTCCATCTTTTTTCGCCATTGTGATCCTTATTGTATTTCCATCTTTTTTAGCAGAAAATGTCATCAGGCTATAATCCCCTTTTTTAAATCCCCAACCGTCACCTGCATCAGTATAGAGCTTGCCTGTGGCATTGCCCGATTCGTCCGGACAAACAATGAGAGTCAATGGGTCAAATGAGTTCTCCTTTGTATTCTGAATTATTTTTCCAGCCGGGATAATAGATCCGCCTCTTATCTTCAGTTTCGCCTGGTACTTGTCCTGCAGGTCGCCCTCAACTAAACTGAGGTCTTCCCATATACCAGAGGGGAGCGCAGGGTTTTTTGCAAATGCCGGAATAACAAGGAGGTTCTCTCCTAATAAAAAGGCTTCTTCTTCAGTTCTAAGTGTTAAATCCTTCGGATTAGAGAAAAATACCGGCGCCATTACCGGGATGCCCGTGCTCGCCGCATTCTGAAACAAGGTATAAATGTAAGGAATCAGACGATAACGGCGCTCAAGAGCAATGCGTGATGTTTTTTCTATCGCTTCGCCAAACGCCCAGGGCTCTTTGTCGTTTGTTCCGGCGCAGGCATGTCCTCTTACAAAAGGCATAAATACGCCAAATCCCAGCCAGTTAGCCCAAAGATCGCCGGATGTGTTGTTCAGGAATCCGCCGATATCCGGACCGCTGAAAGGTTGTCCCGAAAGTCCTAAGGTAATAGACATCGGGACTGATAGTTTTAGGTGCTCCCAACTAGCCATGTTGTCGCCTGTCCAGGTAGCGGCATATCTCTGTCCGCCTAAAAGGTTGGCTCTTGTTAAAAGGAAGGGGCGTTTATCCGGATTTGCGGCCATTATTCCGTCACGGGATGCCTCGACCATTAATCGTCCGTATGCATTATGGTATAGCAAATGCGGACCTGCAGGCAAATTGCCTCCGCCTTTGTGCATGGTTTCATAAGGCATCGTTCCTAACCGTTGTTCCTGTGGCAATTCATTATCATTAATGGCAGGCTCATTCATGTCGTTCCAAACCCCATCAATACCTGTTGCCAGAAAGTCCCGGTAGAGACCAGACCACCATTTTCTCGCCTTAGGACTTGTGAAGTCGGGGAAAGCACAATCGCCCGGCCAAACTTTGCCGTGATATTCAGTTCCATCCGGCTTTTTTACCCAGATATCTTTTGCTGACCCCGATTGATAAACGGAGTAGTTTTTGTCTACTTTAACACCCGGATCGATCATATAAACAGCCCGAAACCCTTTGTTGTGAAGTTTGTCATTCAGAGCTGCCGGATTTGGGAAATTTTCAGGGTGAAACGTAAACACGCGGTAACCATCCATATAGTCGATGTCCATCCAGATCACATCACATGGAATGCTTTTAGCACGGAAAGTATCAGCAATTTCGAGGACACGTTTTTCTGTTCCATATGAAAACCGGCACTGATGATATCCTAAGGCCCAGAGAGGCGGCATCTCAATGGTGCCCGTCAATTCGGCCAGCCCTTTCAAAACCGCCTGAGGCGACTCCCTGTCGATGATAAATATGCGGAAAAGCGCACCTTCGGTATTAAGTCTTATTTCGTTAGAGTTGGTGTAAAGCTCCGATTTCCATGAAGTATCAAAGATGATTCCGAATGCAGTACCATCCCTTCTTACACCCATCACCCAGGGGTGACTCTGATACAATCGTTTTCCCTCCTCTACGCCATACGCTCCGGTATCTGTATTCCACAATTTGATTAGCTTACCATTGCGCAGGAGAGGACCGGTAACTTCTCCTCCTCCGTATAAACTGATATCACCTGAAAGTTTGAGGTATGCGCTGGCTTTCTGGTTATTCACAACAAAGCCGGGTACCAAAGACCAGTCTTTAGGCATTGCGCCTTTTGACCGCGGTTCTTCCTTTAATATAAGAGAGGGGGTTTTACTTTGGTCAAACCCTTCCGGAATAAATTCAACGATTCGCTCTCCCACCAGGACAGACTTTTTTACAGCCACATTCTGAGCGGTACTATTGGTGATATAGAAAATTGAAATAAGGAATAATAACTTTTTAAGACCCATAATAATTTTGAAAGTTTAACAGCAGTTTCCTGTTTTAGTCAGTATCGGCTAAGGTATATAAAAAGGGGGGCAGCCAACTGGTGAGAAATCATTTGTCTTGAAAAATCTAATTATGATTTTTGTTTAAGGTGTTGTTAGCCAGTGTGATGTTGTTTTTAGATTGATGGATTTTATGGCAAAAATCAGTTGCTTAAAGCAAGTGATATATAGAAATAATACGTAGATATTCCCGATTGAATATATCAATCCTACCTACGGCCAGCCCTATATTAACTAAAAAAGAGAGTATCCTGTTGTTGAGGATACTCTCTCCTGTAATAAATCTACTTCTTTTTTGAGAGAAAGAAGTCTTCAACTCTCTTAGGACTTAACATCTGCCAAAGAGAAGCTACTGTCCATCCGGGCGCAAAAATGTTGTTATAAAATCCTTTTCCATTTTTGCCATAATCCCAGTTGGTATGCTGCACAACCTCGGGGTAATAGCCAACTTTTGCTATGTCAAACATATGATCCTTTACCGGCATCAACTGGAGCATCGAACTTTTGATTACCGCAGAGAACTGTGAGAAACGCGGCTCCCGTTTTTGTTTGGCAAGCCAGTCGAGCACTGCGGCGAATTCGAAGATAAATACATCCACATGGTTGTTTTCAACAGACACATTTCCCCAGCCCCTGGTTTTGAAACCCACGTCGCCGAGCATCTGACCCTGCGCAAAAGGTACATCCCAGGTATAGTACCATGTTAAACAGAAATAGGCGGCCTTTAAAGAGAGGTCGGTGTAACGCTGTTTTTCCTTTCCAGAAACCACCATCGACAGGTAATACATTGCTGTGGAGGCATAAAGGGAGGCTTCCTTGTCTTCGCAGTTGGCGTCAAGTGTAGAAGAAAAATAATCTGACTTAGAGATGATTTCTTTCTCCAGATACGTTCCGGTCAGTCGGGCTGATTCCAGGTACTTCTTGTCTTTGAAATAGGCGTAAGCCATTGTCAGTGGAAGTGTAGCAGATGGGGTACTTCCGCCGGTTTTGTCTTCTACCTGGAATTCGTCGTTGAATTTTCGAGGGAAGCTTCCGTCTGTTTGCTGAAGCCGGGAGAAATTCTGCAGAAGAGTCCTCATTCTTGCTTCCCATTGGGGATGCTTTCTTCCTTTGTCCCTTTCGTATTTAAGATAATTCAGAATAGCGAACGCCCCTTCAGACTGACGGCGAATGCTATAGACACGCGTTTCCTTTTTATGCGTAAAATCTACAAACTCCCTAAAGAAGCCACCGGATGTGAAACCGTTTTTTAAATAACTGTCAAAAATAGCAGTGGCCTTTCTGACGAGGTCAGGATCATTGTTTTGCTCACCATATTCGAGCGCGTTGTACGCATTCAGCAGGACACGCCCAACAAACCCAACTTCGGCAGAGCCGTTGCTTTTGCACTCGTCGGTTGCTAACTCAACGCCTGAATAGTAGGCTAACTCGTGTTTATCTACGAAGCTTTCCCTGTAAAAGTTTGAGAGTATTCTTTTTGCTTCAACATTGCTATATCCGCTATTCACCGGGAGAGGTTTGTAGGTATCGAAAGCATATGTCCATGTATTCGCTATGAATTTAGAATAGTCCGTTGCTGTACCTTTTTTAATTTCCCAAACCAGTTTTTTACTTTCTCCTTTTTCGAGCTTTTCAAAGGCCTTTACCGGCGGCGCTAAAGTGAGTTTTCTTATATACGTTTTAGGCATTTCGTTATAGGGAAACCCAAATACCAGCGAGGAGAAGCCGTCTATATTTCTAAATCCTGTAAATCCTATAGATGTTTTGCCAGTCAGAATTACCTCTCCGGAGGCATGGGCAGATAAGCTTTCGCTCTCAAATGCCCCTAGTCTTGCCACGGTATAATAGTGTTGTGTTTTTTCATTATAAATTCCGGTGATAGGGGAGCTTAAGCGGTCTTCTCTTACCTGCCAGCTGTCGCTGGTTGCAAAGGAAGGGGCCTCTTTAGGCGAGCGGAGGTTTCTGTGATACCAAAAACCGGGAAGAAAAAACAGACAGTCGCTATGGTTAAATGACTGGATCTTGTATATTTCCTCGAAGTTGTAATAGATCTTTTCCCTTGCCGTAAGGGTAACTTCAATTTTTACTACTTCTCCTTTATCAGTTCTGGTTTGCACTATGTCAACAGGCAGGTCTTCTTCCGAACGAAGGATCCCTTTGTCTGTTTCCTGAAGCGAATATGTTTTAGCCGGGTTTCCGGGCGATTTTAACGATATACTGTATTCAAACTTCGTTTCCTGCGAATAGGAAACCACACACCTGCTGAGGAGTATAAAAGCAACTATTAATCTTTTCATCATCATATTTATTCCTATAATAAAATTTTAATCCAGGTTTCCGGACGATCTTCTTCCATGTTAGCTAAATGCTCAACATATCTTCGTTCCTTATCGCTGGTTGAGAAAGCAATTCCAACAAAGAATTCCTTAGGTGATTTTGCTCCGGGAAAATAAGGAGGGATCCGGTATCTTATTTTATAGCCTGCTGGTGTGTTCTCTATATTCAGCGATAACTTACTGATCAAAGCAGAACGTTTCCATCCATCTTGCTTTTTAACAAACAGCCGACCGGGGCCCTTTTTGGGAGACCATATTTTATAAGTCTGCCTGTTAAGCTTAATAAACAGAAATACGCCCAAAGAGTCAGATTCTAAAGCGTTTTTTGGTTCTGAAATATTACATTCAATTAGAATAGAACCGTCCCTTGAGGTCAGTCCTGCTCTTAAATTGCTTTCACCTTTTGCTCCGATAAATAAGGGGTAATCCTCAATCTTACTGTTGTTTAGTTTTATTTCTGGTATAATGTATCCTTTAATAAGCCATGGTGCTACATGCCTTGATTTAAAATCAGAAGAGCTTAATGCCGCAACCGTCCGGCCGTTCCAAACGCTCAGAGCGTTCCATTTCGCTTCTTTGTTGAGAGGAACATCAAAGGGCCTCGTTCTTTTTCCAAACTTTTTTCCTTCCGTATCTCCAATGGCTACTTCCATTGTCGAACCCTCCCAATCATGCCTTCGGCCTTCATTGGTTTGGTAGGAAAGAAGAGTTTGGCCATTAGGCAGTTTAATCAGGTAAGGCGCACCCATATATACCGTGTCGGCAACGATCTTATCCAATGCATAATGCCTGTTCGGAGAATCAGCTAACACCGGCTCTGACCAGTTTTTCGATATAGCTGACCTAACAGTATAGGGCTTAAATTGTCCAATCTTATTATCTTCAATTGCAACAACAATATCACCTCCCAGAATAACAGGAACCGGCATTCCATCCCTTCGGCTTTTTCTGAAAGATACCGTTACGGTTTTTTTAGACCAGGTGAGCCCATTGTCTCCTGATCTTAACATGGAGATCTCCTGTTCATCAGAATTCCTGTAAGGATTCTCATTTGCAAAATAAACCTGCAATTCTCCGTTCGGCAGCTGCAGGAAGGAAGGTTCCCAGCATCCATCGGTAAAACGGGGTGCAGCAGAATATAAACATTGTGGCGGCAGCCAAGTCTGTGCATTGTCTGTACTGCGTCTTATTACAATAGAGTAGGGGGCAATCTCAGCCTTTTGAGGTCTGTAGTTACACGCGATAACAACATCCCCATTATCTAGTTGTTTAATTTCAGGATTTGCGATGTTTACGATTGTTGATTTTCCATCTGCAGAGGCATAAACAAATTTGGAGAAAACTTCCACCGGAGCGGACCAGGACTTTCCATCATCAGTGCTTTTCTTCAGATGAACATTTCCTGTCCTGGTCTCATAGATTACCAGCAAGGTTGAATCCTTAAGTCGTGTCAGCCGTGGATATCCGCCCATTTCGGCAATCTGCTGCATAGATGAATAATCCCAGGCTATGCGAACATCCGTGCTGCGGTGCTCCTGGCTCAGGACATTGTAATGTACTGCGCACAAAAGCGAGAACACTTGAAAAAAACTGCTTAGGCGTCTTGTCATCCTGGATTTATCGTTTGATCTTCGCTTTGATAATGTTATCAGAAACCTTCATTACCGGCACAGCATCATTGCTGAATGTGACGTCCGAGATGTACATCCCCCGGGGATGAATGCTTTCTTTGCTGCGGTGAGCATGGAAGACTATCCTCAGTTTACCCGACTTATCTTTGAACATGGCGCTGTGTCCTACACCCACCAGGTCCTTTGGCTTCTGGAAGATTGGATTGGAAGCATATTTTGTCCATGGGCCATTCGGCGATGCAGCTGTGGCAAAACCGATACCATAGAACTGACTTTCGTAACTGTTTGCCGAATAAGTCATATAATAGAGACTGTTATGTTTCATTACGAAAGGGCCTTCGTTCACACGCGGCCATACCGTCTCCCATTCCTGTGATACATTGATACACTTCCTCATGGACGAGGTCTTGATGGTTATAAGATCACTTTCTAACTCAGCCACCCAGATGTTTAAGCCGTCGTTGAACCGGTCAAAGTATAACCAGGGTTTACCCTCAGCATCAAAAAAAAGAGAGTTGTCGATACACTTTTCGTTTTCCAGCATTGGCTTTTTTCCCGACTGAACAAACGGACCAAGAGGGGAATCGGCTGTTGCGACGCAGATATGTTCGTTGGCGGTGTAGTACATGAAGAACTTGTTCTTTTCTTTGATATAATACACCTCCGGAGCCCAGAACCATTTGTCGCCCCACGAGTTGTTTTTATGCAAGGCCAGATTATCGGCTTTCTTCCAAAACTCCAGATCTTCAGAGGTATATACTTCTATCCCGTCCTCAGCATTGGTGCCATAAGCATAGTAAACATTCTCATAGAGCATGATGAACGGGTCGCCGAGAGGCACCGGAATGTCAACCTTTATAGGTTCGTCCGGGCTTTTGCCTTTACATGACAAAAACGATGGCAGAAGCAGAACCAGAAATAAATAAGCAAATTTCTTCATAACAGTGATTTATAGATTGAAAGGCCAGCCTGAATAAAAGGCTGGCCTCGTAAATGTACTAATACATTGGGTTTTGCGTAATGTTCGGGTTGTTATTTGCTTCACTTGAAGCAATGGGTAAGCGGTTATGCTTACCGATAACGAATTTATTAAAGTCTGGGTCACGTGATTTTAGTTCGTCAATGCCGGCCTGCGTATCCAGTAATCCCCATCGTTTTAAGTCCGGCCACCGCTGTCCTTCAGTAGCGAGCTCCAGAGCCCGTTCAGTCTGCAGACGTTTCAGGAAAGTCTCCTTATTGGTTGTTGCCGAAAGGTAATTGACAGAAAGAGCGGGCATGTTTACTCTTGCGCGCACTCTGTCTACCAGGGCTACTGCATCAGAAAGAGAACCATTTGATTGAGCAATGCACTCTGCGTACATAAGAAGTACATCGGCGAAGCGGATCAGACGTACGTTGGTAGGGTTATAATAGTCGTCGAAATCACGATAGTACTCTGAGCTATATTTCCGGTAGAAGACTCTTCCTTTCCAGTTGTCCCTTGCCCAGGTCGTGGCATTGCTTACCTGGTTATAGATCCGGGTGTTGTTTGGAAAGTCGGTTTCCATACCCTGATAAAAAGCAGTGTATTTCAGGCGTATGTCGTAACTATCGTTAAGGTCTTTCTCCTTTTTAAATTCAGTCACCAGCCACGGCCTCAGTTCACCATCGGTCCAGCCTATTCCAGGAGGGGCGAAGAACTGCCCGCGGTTTAAACCAAGGTTTGGATCAACAGCAAAGTCGTCATCACTGGCTGGGGCCTTATTCGCATCTGAATACTGGATCTCGAAAACGGATTCCACATTGTTTTCCTTGTCCTTGGTAAAGTTGTCAAAGTAGTTGGTAGTAAGATTATAAAAACTGCGGCCTTCGCCATCTACCAGCCACTGGAGATCTGTTTTCGCTTCAGTCCATTTTTTGAGCTGCATGTAGCATTTAGCCCTGAAGGCCAGAGCCGCGGTAGCCCTGCCTTTGTCGGCCCCCTGCCATGCTGTAGGCAGCGAGTTTTGTGCCTGGGTAAAATCTGCAATGGCCTGCTCAAACACTTCCGTTTCGGTATGTCCTTCGGGCTGCATGCCGGGTGTGGAAGGCTCCAGGACAATTGCCAGGCTCTTATTAGGGCCTCCCCATAGAAGAGCCAGGTGGTAATAGTACAAACCTCTCAGGAAATATGCCTGACCCATGATCCTGCTCTTGTCATTTTCGTCCGCAAAGGCGATTTGGGGAACATTATGGAGTACCTGGTTTGCCCTGAAAATAGCTTCATAACAGTCGCGGTAAGTCCAACTGTTCCCTTCCCAGAAGTTGTAATTATTGTACGTGAACTGCGTCCATTCCTTTAACTCGGCCCATGGGCTCTGGCTGAACCCTTCATCTGAGGTCAGATCAAGGCGGAACCACATCCACCGGCTGTAAGTGCCGGGCTTGTAGAACATATTATAAACAGCGTTTACACCATACTGTGCATCTTTTTCTGTTTTCCAGAATGTGGAGGCTGTAATGGTATTAGGGTTCTCGACGTCTACCTTACACGCCCCAACTGCTAATACCGCAATTAGTATATAAATAAGCTTTTTCATCAGTGTGATTGGGTTTTTAATCTTCTTTAAATACTCATTTCGTTTCATCATTTTCACGTTTTAGAAGGATAACTGAGCGCCAAAAGTGATGCCTTTAGGATTGGGGAAGTTTCCGCTATCGTAGCTTCTTTCCCAGATACTTCCATTTAGGAATTCAGGATCCAAACCATTATAGGATGTAAATGTGATCAGATTCTGAGCATTTACCGAAAGCCTGACATTGCTAAAGGTATTCTTTAGAAGTGACTTAGGAAGGTTGTATCCCAGAGCAAGCTGCCGGATACGCAGGTAACTTCCGTTCTCTAACCAGCGGTCCTGATCTCCACGAACATTTCTTGAGTCGGCATATATAGGACGCGGGTCTTTTGCATTCGGATTATCGGGAGTCCAGGGATCATAATCGGCACGGTAATTTGAGTTATCATCAAAACGGTCGAAACCGCTGCGGGGGCCGTTAAAAGACTTAAATCCAAAGGCTCCGGTCATCTGGATCTGGAGATCAAAGCCTTTGTAATCAAAGCCGATGTTTCCACCCAGCTGAAACTTAGGGATGGTTGATCCCAAATGTTGCCTGTCGGCATCGGTGATTTGTCCGTCGTCATTGAAGTCGATGTACTTTACATCTCCCGGCTGGGCACCAGGCTGAATCGGTTTTCCCTGGCTGTTTGTGTGGGCCTGCACTTCCGCTGCCGATTGGAAAAGTCCGTCGGTTTTTATCAGGTACCACTCTCCGATCGGTTTTCCTACAATCGATTTGGTATTCCACTGAGTGAATTCCTTACGACCATAACCCAGCTCTTTAATCTTATTTTTAATATATGATCCGTTCAGTTCGACGCTATATCCCAGGCTTGTTCCTATCTTGCTTCTCCAGTTTGCAGAGATTTCCACTCCTTTGTTTTGCAGTGTGGCTGCATTGACAAAGGGGTTGCCTCCGTTATTTCCCGTGGCCAGCTGTATCTGCATAGGGGTGAGAACATCCTTCGTTTCTTTCAGGAAGTAATCGACAGAAAAGGTAAGTTTGTTGCCGACCATTGCAGCGTCGACACCTGCATTAAACTGAGTTAGTTTTTCCCATTTCAGGTCATTGTT
>DALYUO010000052.1:7981-8368 GCA_031981225.1 Pararcticibacter sp. | reverse complement strand
CAAGTATTCCATAGTTTGCCCTGATCTTCAGATCATCTATGCCCGGAACGTTAAAAAAGTCCTCCTTGCTGATCCTCCAGCCGGCAGACACCGAAGGGAAGTATCCGGTTTGGTATTGTGGGCCGAATCTTGAGGATTGGTCACGGCGCATTGTAAAGCTCAGAAGATAGCGTTCGTCGTAGTTGTAATTCAAGCGCCCAAACACCGAGAACAGCTTGCTGAGATCCTTATAATTGCCGGTTTTCGGATTGCTTAAGGCCGCATCAAGGTTGTCGAAGTACTGGTTATTTGTTATTAATACATCGTTCTTGGTTCCCCAGATCTGTTCGTAGTTGGAAGTTTGATAGCTGGTTCCGATAACAGCTGAGATATCATGCTTGCCGAACT
>DALYUO010000052.1:1091-7971 GCA_031981225.1 Pararcticibacter sp. | reverse complement strand
TGTTGTACTCCAGGGTATTGTCGAACACGAGGCCGCGGTATTGAGCCTGATTTTTGTTCAGTGAAGAAGGATCATATGGCTGATTATACGTCCAGTACCCTTCTTTTCTCAGGTATTTATGACGGTCGTTACTGAGATCAAATCCGAAATTAAAGCGGTATTTCAGCGATTTAAATACTTCCAGTTCACTGAAGGCATTTCCCCTGACCCTCAGGTTTCCGTTGGTGGTATTTTCGAAGTCTTCCTTTGCAAAAGGATTGGTGCCGAAGGTCACGTCGCGGCTTCCTTCTCCATAGCCATAGCCGCCTTTCGCTGCGTTGTCGGAATTAAAGATGGGGATAGTGGGCAGCATGCGGTAGACGTCCACAATAGGATTCGTGTTGAGCTCGTCAACCGCGTAGTCACTTAGTACGATGTTTTCTCCGAAACGGAGCGTGACTTTGTCGCCAAAATTACGCTGGGCAGAAGTATTGGCACGCAGACTGAGACGCTCGCTTTTGCTGCCTATTGTTGTACCAGAATTGCTTTGATAGTTTGCTGAAATAAAATATCGTGTCTCTTTGGTTCCCCCGGATAATGAAAGGTTATGGTCCTGTACAATGCCCGTCTTGAACACCTCCTCCTGCCAGTCAGTATTTCCGGTAAAGTGATTGGCCGGCGTCCGGTTCGCATTTGTAAAGGCAAGATCGTTTAAGGCCACCCACTGATCGCGGTTGGTTAAGTCATATCTGGGAAGCCACTGGGAGGTGTAACGTGAAGTTGCGTCGATCTTCATCTTTCCTTCCTTTCCCTGCTTGGTAGTGATGATGATTACCCCGTTACCTGCTCTGGATCCGTAAATGGCAGCAGCCGAAGCATCCTTTAATACCTGAATACTCTCGATATCATTAAAGTTAAAATCCCGGTTAGCGCCTGATACGATACCGTCTACCACATAAAGGGGGGTACTTGGGCCTAATGTGCCTGTTCCGCGGATCTCCACCTTACCCTCGCTTCCCGGTGCTCCGCTTGTCCTTACATTGACTCCCGGCAGGGTGCTAAGGGCGTCGCCCACGGTACCGGTAACGATCGTGTTTTTCATCTGGCTGGTATTGAAAACGGAAACCGCTCCTGTAAGATCCGCTTTTTTTACGGTCTGATACCCGATTACAACCACCTCTTCCAGCTCTTTACTGCCCGCACGGAGTGTTACGTTAATCGTAGGCTGCCCATTGAACGCAACCTCTTGGGTAGTCATTCCAAGCATCGTGAAAACCAGTGTCTGCTTCTGGCCAAGCTCGATTGCGTAATTTCCGTTAATGTCTGTTGTAGTGCCTCTGCTGGTGGACTTCACCATTACACTTACTCCGGGAAGAGCGAGACCCGACTCATCGGTTACTCTTCCTCTAACTGTTTGATTCTGCCCGTAGGTAAGCAGAGAACAGAAAGAAAATAACAATAGTAAAACTTTCCTTAACATGCATTTAGAATTTTGGTTAATAAATAATTAAGCTGTCTGAGCAGATCAGGCTAATTGTTAAAGCCTCCTTTCTGTTGGAATATAGGTTCTGATCAGATTTAAGATAAAGTTAGAATGGGGCATCGGGGTTCAAGAACACTTTTAAGGCAAAAAGTGGTAAAAACAGGTAAAGGGTATCGTATTAGCTTGTTTTTACCATTTTTGACCGATTTTTACCATTCTTTCATTAAGGCATATTCGCATTCTCTTCGCAAATTGCTGCAAGAAGACATGTAACAATTTGATCGCAACGCCGCGTTCTGAATCATGAGATGCGCGGGGTGTATCGCGAATCTTTAAATTTGATAACTGGCGGCCATATATAAATGAAGGAGCTAAATTACATTATGAGGAAGGTTATACCCTATATATGCTTTTTTATATCATTCTTTTTTTCTTTCACCCTTCCGGGGCAGGAGAACTCTAATTTTCGTTTTAAGAAACTTCAGGTCACCGATGGGCTATCAGAGAATGCTGCATATTGTATCCTGCAGGATGAAGGTGGGTTTATGTGGTTTGGAACGAAAGATGGTTTAAACCGCTACGACGGAAGCTCCTTTAAGGTATATCAGCATCAGTTTGGCAAAAAAGGGTCTCTCGGTAATAATTTTATCCGGAGCATTGAGCAAATGGACAAGAGCCACCTGTACGTAGGAACGGATGCTGGATTGTATATCATGGATAAAGAGACAGAGTCTTTTAGTAAACTAGAACTGAAAGCTTCTGATAATTCCACAATTTCTACGGCCGTGAACGATTTGCTGGTTGATAGAAAAGGAAACTTATGGATCGCAACCATGGCGCAGGCTTTATATGTTTATAATCCAAAAAGTTCAAAGCTTCGAAAAATAAAGACAGAAGAGACCGGCTTAGACATCAATACCTGCTGGTCTGTTATTGAAGATAAATCGGGAACTATATGGGCAGGTACCAGGGGTGGTTTATTAAGGCATAACATCCAGACCGGCAGAATGGAGATAATACATTCCATTATAGGTAAAACAGGCAATGCCGATAACGAAATATTATCTATGACAGAAGATAACAGGGGAAATCTCTGGCTAGGTACCTGGGCGGGCGGATTGCTTTGTTACAATAAACAAACTGACGGATATACATCTTATTTAAACCGTCAGTCAGGCTCCAGTTACGTTACGCATATCCGCTCGGTATTTCAGTATGCCGAAGATGTGATGCTGATCGGATCCGACGATGGTTTGTACCTGTTTAACACCGCAAATGCATTATCAAAACGGATCGATATCGCTAACTTTAAATATAGCTTGAGTGATCAGAATGTTTACTCCATAGCTCGTGACAGAGAAGGCGGCATCTGGATAGGCACTTATTTTGGAGGTGTAAATTACTTAAATACTTCTCTGCTAGCAATAGAGACTTATTATCCCGATCTGTTACAAGGGTTTTTATCGGGAAAAGCCGTAAGCCAGTTTTGCGAAGACCCTAATGGAAATATTTGGATTGCAACTGAAGATGGTGGCGTGAACTATTTCAATGTAAAAACTAAACGGATCACACAACCTGTAAAAACAACCTATCATAATACACACGCCTTGCTTTTAGATGGCGATGATCTTTGGATAGGTACCTTTTCGAGGGGCATAGATGTCTACAACACGAAAACGAAAAAGCTTGTCAATTACAGATATAAATCGGATAGCCCCAATACCATCGACAATGATTGTGTTTTCTCGTTATATAAAACAAAAGCTGGCGATATTTTCATAGGAACGACAGTGGGGCTGAATAAGTTCGACAGGGAAAAACGGCAGTTTATTCGCATTAAAGAGGTTAACTCCTTTATATATGATATCAAAGAGGATGATTCAGGTAATCTTTGGCTGGCATCGTACGGACGTGGCGCGATTAAGTTCGACAACAAGTTAAAGCGCTGGATTTATTATGATGATTTAAAAAGAAAAGACCCAATAGCAGGTAGCAAACTAACCAGTATATATATGGATAGTCAGCGCCGACTGGTTTTTTCGAGTGAAGGCAGAGGGATTTTTATCTATGATAAAAAGAGGGACCGCTTCAGGAATATCTCGGAGGCAGACGGACTTCCGAATGGGGTGATTTATGGCGTATTAGACGATCCGCTTGGCAACCTTTGGCTAAGCTCCAATAAAGGTCTTATTTGTATAAATACTGAAGATCCAGGTAAGTTTAAACTCTATAATATAGAAAACGGCTTGCAAAGTAATCAGTTTAACTACAAATCTACTTACAAGGCGAAAGATGGAAAGTTTTATTTTGGCGGTATTAATGGTTTCAATTGCTTCCATCCCCAGGACCTCAATAAACTAAAAAACCAGATCTTGCCCGATGTAGCCATTACCCAGATAAAGCTACTGGGAGATTCTGATCCGGAAGTCCAGAAACAGATACAGACTAGCCTGAATAAAAAGGAGACCATTAAGCTTCGTTACAACACATCCTCTTTTACCATTTCATTCGTTAGCCTTAGCTTTATTTCTCCCTCAAAAAACCAGTATGCTTATAAGCTCGAAGGTGCAGATGCTGAATGGAATTACTCGGGAAATAATAAGAACGTTACTTACGTGAATCTTCCACCGGGTGACTATAAGTTTAGAGTAAAAGCCTCAAACAATGATGGTCTTTGGAATGAGGAAGGGAGTGAAATACTCGTTGAAATACTACCCCCATTCTGGTGGTCGGCGCCGGCTAAGATACTTTACATTTTATTGGGAGTATCCCTCCTGTATTTTGTGATTAGATACTACATTGGCAGAAACAGGATTAAGCAAATCAGGCACTTAGAAACATTTAAAACAGAACAGGAGACCAAAGCTTTCGAGTCTAAGATTGAATTCTTTACTACTATAGCGCATGAAATAAGAACTCCATTAAGCTTAATAAAGGCTCCTTTGGAGGAGATCATTGCAGGCGGTGAAGAAAATGTTCAAAACAAGCAGAACCTCTCTGTTATCGAGAAGAATTGCGACAGGCTGACCATTCTGATAAATCAGCTCCTGGATTTCCGGAAAATGGAAGCGATAGATTACATGGTACGGCCCGAAAGAATAGATCTGAAGGCATTCATGGTCGAGATGCACGAACGTTTTAAAAAGGCCGCTCAGAGTAAAAATATAGTGTTTGACTTAAAGGTTCCTAAAGAGAATGGTTTGTTCATCCAGTCGGATCCGGAAGCTCTGACAAAGATTATTAGCAATCTCCTCACTAATGCACTCAAATTTACATCTAGCAAGATCGTTTTGGAACTCAAATGTAACAGAGATAAGTCTTATATTATCAGCGTCGAAGACAACGGAGACGGAATTCCCCACGAAAAGAAGAATCTTATATTCGATCCTTTCTATCAGATCCAGTCGGGAAAAGATAATATGGGGACGGGAATCGGACTATCGCTCGTGAAGCATCTGACTTCACTTTTAGACGGAAATATCGAGGTTGCCGACTCTGAAAAAGGAGGAACGATATTCTTGTTTACTTTTTCAGATCTCAACATGTCGCAGCCGGAGATGGTAGATCTTAACGAAGACAAACAAAAAGAAAGAGATGTGTTCGCCCTTAATTATGAACATATCGAAGACTCAATTCTGGCGGTCGATGATAATTCGGATATGACAGAGTTTATCAGCAATTGTTTGTCGGGCGATTATACGGTAGATACAGCGAAAGATGCATCCGTAGCATTGAGGATGTTGGATGAAAAGAACTACAGTTTAGTTATATCCGACATTATGATGCCCGGGATAGACGGAATTTCTTTTGTAAAGAAGATAAAGTCGGATCTGAACTATTCGCATATCCCTTTAATACTTCTTTCTGCGAAAATAGAAAACTCAACAAAAGCAGAAGGACTGAGGTCGGGGGCTGACGTTTTTATTGAAAAGCCATTTTCTACAATATACTTGAAAGCACAAATAGCCAGTTTGTTGAAAAACAGAAGGTCTTTACTAGACAGCTTTAACCGTTCGCCTTTAGCATCCTATTCGTCGCTGGCGACTAATAAAAGCGATGAGCATTTTCTGATTAAATTAAATGAAGAAATAGAAAAGCATATATCGGACGAGAACTTTACTGTAGAATCTCTTGCTGATATGTTAAATATCAGCAGGTCTAATTTACAGCGGAAGTTGAAGGCGATAAGTGGATATTCTCCCGGAGATTATTTAAGGAATTATCGCCTCAGAAAGGCGTGCCTTTTGTTGCTTGAGTCAGATAGCCGGATTAATGAAGTTGCATTTCGTGTCGGTTTTAATTCGGCCTCCTATTTCACAAAAGCATTTTATAAGTGTTATAATATGTCTCCCCGCGAGTTTATTAATCATAACAGTAAGAAAATGTCTATGCCATAATTATATATACCTCAAGGAAAAAAACATACCTTTGTAAATCGAATAATTTATGAAGAAGCTATCTTCTATTTCAAAGACGGGAATTGTCTAAAAGATAGTCAGTACCCCTGACTATCAGTTCTCTTTCCCCGGATAATCTTCCGGGAGTGATATCGTATTATCCATTTTTACGTCTTAGTCACATTGTAAAATGTGTTAAGACCACCTTAACAGATGAAGGATTTGTTCCATTCGCGGGATCTATGGATTCTATTTATACTTAAAACTTGCCACTTAATACGTATAACGTGACACTAGTTTCTTAAGGGACAAATAATAACCGGTTTGATATTAACCGGCCTTCTATAGAATGAACATGACAATGAAATTAGAAGATTTAGGATATAATAATCAACTTGAAACTTTCAGGTTGGAACATGGACTGGCGAATTCCGGGATTGGGAGGGGTATTACCGAGCATAAAGAACGGTATGTTGTCAGCACACTTGAGGGCGAGTTTGACGCCGAAATAACAGGGAATATGCGGTTTTCTGCAAAGCGTCGTGAAGACTTTCCTGCCGTCGGAGATTGGGTTGCGCTTACCGCTTACGATACGGGTTTCGCAATAATTTATAAGATTCTGCCACGATATTCTATCATCAGAAGGCCTGCCGTTGGCCACTTTGGAGAGGTCCAGATCGTTGCAACCAATATTGACTATGCATTTATAGTGCAGGCTGCCGACAGGGATTTCAACATCAATAGGCTGGAAAGGTACCTGACCATTTGCAATGCGTCTAAGGTGTCTCCTGTAATTATTCTTGGTAAAACCGATTTGATCGATGACCTAAAGCTTAATGAAATTCTAACAGCGATAAAAACCAGGATTACGGATGTGCCTGTAATTTCAATCAGTAACGAAAGCCGGAGAGGTTATGACGAAATAGTATCTATTATTCAGAATGGAAAAACGTATTGTATGCTCGGGTCATCGGGCGTTGGTAAATCCACATTGGTGAATAATCTTTCCGGCAAACCATTA
>DALYUO010000052.1:0-1081 GCA_031981225.1 Pararcticibacter sp. | reverse complement strand
GAAAACCGAAGCTATTAGTAAGAGTACAAATAAAGGCAGACATATGACAACTCATCGTGAATTAATCATTCTCGCCGGTGGTGGGACCTTAATTGATAACCCCGGTATGCGCGAGGTGGGAATTGCCGATGTGGAAAATGGTTTGGAAACTACGTTTGATAAGATCATCAGGCTTTCACGAGGTTGCCGGTTTAAGGATTGTACTCATACCTGCGAAGCGGGATGTGTTGTCATTGAGGCGGTTGAAAATGGCAGTCTTGACCGTGCGTCCTATGACAATTATCTAAAAATGGAAAAAGAAAAAGCGCATTTCGAGTCAACAGTGGCTGAAAGAAGGAAAAAAGACAAGATGATTGGTAAGTGGGTAAAAAACTATAAAAAGGATGTGAAAAAAAATGAAGATTAGAAAAGCCTTGTATTTGAAGATTCGGTAATTCCCACTGTTACAGGTGTATCTTGTGAAAAATACTCTTGCGTTTTAAATAATGTTTGTATATTTGACCGACCAGTCAGTCGTATTTATTGTGTCTTAAGCATGCAGAACGTAACTACAAAACCCCACGAGAATGCGAGGGAAAAGATCCTGGAGGCAGCATTCAACCTGTTTGCTGTTAAGGGATATTTGTCTACTTCGGTGGGTAGTATCGCCGAAGAGGCGGCGCTATCCAAGGGGTTGATCTATTATTATTTCACTAGTAAGGAAGATATTCTTAACGCAATTTTTGAATTGATGATGAAAGAGAGTGCGTCAATGTTTAAAGACAGTGATATACTTTCGCCGCAACAACTTCTAAAGCAGGTTATCTCCTATTCATTCAATGCCATACACCGGCAAACTAATGTGCTGAAGCTGATCATGGCATTGATGGCGCAACCTAAGGTCGTAAAAGGATTGATGAGTGAACTCGAATCTGTAAGGAAAGAGTGGATGGCCGAGTTGGCAAAGGCATTCGAAGCATTGGGCTACGAAAATCCGGAACTAGAGGGTTACCTGCTTTGCTCCATGCTCGACGGCATTGCGCTGGCTTACATTTCTCAACAGAACTATCCCCTTCGGGAAATGCAGGCTTTCATCGAAATG
>DALYUO010000051.1:11246-24084 GCA_031981225.1 Pararcticibacter sp. | reverse complement strand
ACCAGTAAGCCTATTATGAATGCTGAAACACTTTTTTTATTCATTAACATTATATTTTTAACCTGAAAGCTTAAAGTCCAAAGCTGAAAGCTTTCTGTTGTATGTCTTATTTAACACCTATATCAGTCGCTTTCGGCTTCTACCTTACTTTTAGCTTATCAGGCAACACTATCAAGTATAAAAAAACAACCCAGAATTAAAATGCTACGTTTGATATTCAACACAGAATTGCTCATTATTCAAAAGTATGATCCCTGATCTGTTTAAGATACAACTTTAAAGATAAAAGAAGAAGCCGACATATGTTTTCCTCACAGTGAGGTTGTAGAGAAGACAGGCTGGCATTTCTTTGTGATCATAGCGGGGGTTAATATTTCGTGTTAATCTGGAGAACAATCAAAATGGTGTGCTGGTATTTTTCATAATCTTACATTTTTTGATGCAGTAATAGAAATAGTGCTGCTATCCTTTGCTGTAATATTTATATTCTCCAATTTCCAGTTTTCTGCATTCTTTATGGAACCAGCGGTGCCTGCATTAATTGTAATATTTTTAAGGTAGAAATTTTTAAGAGATGTTTCATCCAAACCATCAGCAAAAATAGCTCTACCAGCGTTTTCTACTTTGATGTCAGAAATATAAATATTCCGAAAAACGGGAATGCCCTTCTCTGCGGGCTCTACAGGGCGAAGCATTTTTTTCCAGT
This sequence comes from Pararcticibacter sp., assembly GCA_031981225.1. Lineage (GTDB taxonomy): Bacteria > Bacteroidota > Bacteroidia > Sphingobacteriales > Sphingobacteriaceae > Arcticibacter. The sequence goes on along the minus strand of DALYUO010000051.1, from coordinate 23,378 downwards.
GCTCAGGGATCGTATTGCTATCATAACCAGTCGGTAGAGTAGAATAACTATAGGAAGGATTCCAATTCGGCGTTATTTCAAGCGCCACTCCAACTTCCTTCATTTCTATATTTTCCAGGTAAATATTTTCAACAATACCGCCTCTGTTTTTGGCAGACTTGAAACGCATTCCAACCTTCGTACCATGGGCTTTTAGATTTTTTGCAATAATGTACCTCATTCCTCCGGATGTTTCACTGCCAAACGTGATCAATCCTCCGCCTTTACGCGAAACACAGTCGCGGATAACGATATATTCAGCAGGGCGGTTAACGCGGAGGCCATCCCAATCGCGGCCAGACTTAATACAGAAATTGTCGTCATTACAGTCTATATCACAGTTTTGCACCAGAATCCATGAAGAAGAGTCGATATCAATACCATCGGTACTCGGCCCATGACCACCTATATTATTCCGAATAATGATCCCCTCTACGGTGACATAAGAAGAGTAGAGAATATGAACTGTCCAGAACCCTGCCTGCTGAAAAGTAACCCCCTTGATCACAATGTCCTCGCAATTGCTAACAAGCATGGTCCTCGGACGCTTTGCATCATAATCGACGATCCAGCGAAGCTTTTTTGGTTCATAATCCTTTCTTAAAGCCCAGTAGGCATCCCAGAATACTTTCCCCTGCCCATTCACAATCCCTGATCCGTCCACACCAGCATTTTTCTGACTGATGATATTGATCAGGGCCGCAGGCCATTTCATTTCAATACCGGCAACTCTGGTGTCTATTTCAGGGTAATCCCGCAGGTCCTCACTTCCCTTAATTTCCACACCTTTATCAATCTGGAGAAACACGCCGCTCTTTATAAACAAAGACCCGGTGAGATAAGACCCTGGATTAAAAATAACTTTACCACCACCTTTCGCTGCACAAGCATCAATTGCCTTTTGGATAGCAATTGTATTGAGGGTTCTGCCATCATTACTGGCACCGAAGTCGCTTACCCTAAATATAGCGTCGCCTTTCTTCATTGATCTTGCACCCGTCTTCGATACCCAAGAAGGATCTGACGCAGAGACTATCAGGAACGAGAAAAATTGTAGAAACAATAAAAGAGTCAGATGCCTAAGCGTTTTTGTCATTATGATATTTCTTTATCCGGTGTTAATGCGATTACTACATATTAATCGCGACAGCATAGATTTGCTGGCTTCCTTCAAAATTAGCTCTGAAAATAATCCATTTCCCGTCGGGTGAGAAGTGAACGTTTGGCTCGAACTTATAATTATGTTTCTTCATATTAACAAGTTTCTCTGATTTGAACCGTTCGCCATCTGGTTTAAAAAGATATATCCACATACCATTTTCGGCTTTAGCAACCTGCGTTGAATTGGCACCATCACCTGCGAATAGAACTCCGTCTTTAAATATATTATAATGTATTGACCATTCGTCGCGGCTTAACCGAAAGGATCGCTCTTTTCCGGTATCAATATCAGTTCCAGCGAGATAAAAGGTTTCTCCCCGCGGCTTCTGCAAGTCGAACCAGATCGTTCGACCATCCGGACTAAAAAACTCATGTCCTGCTATTTCCATATCCATAGAGCGTTTGTGCATCAATTTCACCTCGCCGCTTGCAATATTTATAGTCCATATACGATCAACCTTATGCCATGGCCCTTCATGACAGAACATCAGCAGTTTAGGATCTACGGGTGAAAACTGAACGTGCCCCAGCCATGTGTTTTCTGTATGAATCTTTTTCAGCTCACCCGTTTTGATATTTACTGTAAACAGAGTATTCGGCAAATGGGCATCATATATTCTGTTGAAAAAATCACGCTTTTCAGGGTATCTCTTAAGTATATCCTGTTGCTCCTTTGTAGCATATGTGCCGGCAAGCATACTTGCATCGGCATTTAGTGTAGTAATATTTGCTTTAAAATCTGCCGGAAAAACATAAATGAGCCTTACTTTTCTGGTACTTGCAGATACTGCAAAAACACTGTCTTTTGTTTGATAAAAGACCTCACCGGTTAAGGGAGAAATTATTTCCGCTCCTTTCCGGGATGGTGAGTTCGTAAGCTCCGTCACCTTAAAAGTGTTCAGGTTAACCGTATGAATCTGTCTGTGGCCTGACTCATCAGAGTGGAAAAATACCATCAAATCCCGTTTTAAAAAAGGATTATTGTGAAAATAAAAGCTTGCGTTGTTACCCGGCAACCGGGATAACCGGATGATCTTATGGCCGGTATCTTTATCGATCCACTCATCAGGCATTGGACTTGCAGAACCTGTTTCTAAGATTTTCTGCGACCTGGCTGCTCCCGCCAGCATCAAGGTAACCATCAGGCAGAAGACTATCTTATAATTATGGACTATAATAGAGGCCAGTGCCGTCCTCCGAAGTTGAATTGTCATATTTATAATTGGTTAATCGTTTCTCAAATCATAAAATTACGGCTGGGATTTGCCAACGGCAAACTGTTGCATCCTGTTTTTATGTAACTAGTAGGCACTATTCTGAGAGGGGCCTTGTTCAGAAACAATAATTGGCAGGTTAGTAATATAGAGGGGTCCTTTCAGAACAAAAACAGAAGCGGTATTCAAAGCCGGCACATATACACTTTTGGAGGTTAAATGGACGGCGGAACAGGGAGTAGTAAATGGTACTGTTAAAAATAGTACCATTTACTACAAGGAATCTGTTAATAGCCAAAATTCTGATCCCAGTTATTCCTGGTTTTCAGTTCATTCTGAGGTATGGGTAACAGCAAATCTTTTTTAGTAGGAAGCTGCCCATTTGTACTGGAATGATACGTACGGGCGAAGTTTGCCAATATAGAGATGGCCTCCGTTTCACCCCATCTTACAAGGTCGAAATACCGCCTGCCTTCGCCGATAAATTCATATTTTCTCTCCCTCTTAATATCGTCGATCGTTGGATCGCCGGCTAAAGCGTTAAGCCCGGCTCTGGTCCTGATCCTGTCGACATACTGTTTCGCCAAAGACGCCTTGTTGTTTCTGACAAGGGCCTCAGCATATAACAAGAACACGTCAGCATCCCTTATAATCGGAAAATTCCTGGGGTAGTCATTCCAGGCTTTGATTTTAGAATTGGTGTTGTCCTTTTCAAGAAACTTGGTAATAATATTCTTCGAAATCCAAGCCCTGGTAGTTGGTACGGATGTACTCCAAAATCCGGTATCTATACTTGCACTGAACCGCAGATCGTTATTTGTTTTCATCTCCTTAATCAGGAAAGTATCAACCCTCATATCCTGGCCTTGCTGGTTAAAAGACGAAAAAGCCCAGTCGGGAAATGGTGTTCCCGAGGCGCTGGAACTCGTAATGAAACCAGGAAGGCTGGATCCTGTAGTAGCATTCCCGGAAGCAAACTGAATAGAAAACAGATCGTACTTATTTTCATTGGCCAAGGTGAATAATTGAGAATACACAGGTCCGAACCTGGCATTAACATCTGTAATTATTCCGGCGAACACCGTTTCAGCCTTTCCGTAAGCAGAAGCATCATTAATCGGATAACCAGCCATGGTCATGTACACTTCTCCCAATAGTGCGTTAGCGGCAAGGCTTCCTACTCTACCGGATTCAGCGCCGGTATATATTTTAGAGAGATTAGCAGCGGCATATTGCAGATCGGAAATAACTTGAGCATATATATTCTCCGGTGATTCGCGCGGAAGACTTGCAGCTTCTTCGGTCTCAATGGGCTTTGTGATGAGAGCTACCGGGCCGAACGACCTTACTAGTTCGAAATAGGCATAAGCTCTTAGGAAGCTTGCTTCCGCTCTGTAGCGCATGTATTCGCCATCTTTTGTATTGTACAAAAGATTATTTGCGTCTTTAATAAGTGCATAAAGGCGGGAAAAAATAGCAGATACCGTTCCTGAATTAGGAGAGATGATATATTTCCTTAGTTCAAGCTGGTCATTCTGCGCGGAAGTTTCGGCGGCTATATACAATAAATCAGACCGGTTTTCTGAAGCCAGCCAGAAATAATCGGTGGCAAAATCAGTATTTGTGCCATTCCTGCCAAGTCTGGCATATATTCCGACAACAGCCTGCTTCATCTCAATTTCATTGGTATAAAATTGACCAGACGTATTATTTTCGACAGGGGTAATATCCAGTTTGCTCTCGCATGAGGACATGAAAACGGTTATGACAGTTGCTGCGATCAATGATAAATTTATTTTCAATGGATTCATCTCTTTCAAAATTTAGTATAGCTTAAAATGTTGCATTTATCCCAAAAGAAAACGTTCTGGCCTGAGGATAAGAACCCCAATCGGACGATGCATTGTCCTGTGTGGCCGCTTCGGGAGAAAACCCTGGGTAATAGTTATCCCACATGTAAACGTTGTCGCAGGAGGTGTATATTCTCAGTTTATTAAACACCTTGTTTTTGATTGGAATATTGTAGCCAAGCGCAATATTCTTAATTCTCAGATACGTTGCATCGTACAGCCAGTTTGTATCATATTGACTGGTCACTGCAGAGAAGAATGCAGGCACCTTACCATCTCCAGGTTCTTCTTCAGACCAGTATGCCTTAGTTAGCCATTGCTCCATATATAGCCAGCGGGGATCATTTGTAGCTCTGTTCCAACCCCTTGAGCCAATGGAAAGCAAATCTCCACCAACCCGTCCCTGTAAAAGAATTGAAAGGTCAAGTCTTTTATAGTTAAATGTATTGGTTAAACCCCATTCAAAATCCGGCTGGTAGTTCCCGGCAACTATATAATCGGCCGCATTAATAATCCCATCGCCTGTTACGTCACGGTATTTGGTATCTCCGGGCTTCTGGCCGGAAAAGACAGGTATTTTAGCCACCCAATTACCGCCGGCATCTTTATCAAAGTCGGCTTCTCTTAAAACACCGACAGCATCCAGTAAATAGTAGGAATTAATTGGACTGCCGACCCTTTGAATGATTGTGTTTCCCTGTCCTGACCTTAGATCAGCATTATCTGATGTCAGGCTGGTGATTTTGTTTCTGTTAAGAGATAAATTAAAAGAAGTATTCCATCTGAATTTACCTGTTAGGTTCACGGAGTTCAACTCAAGTTCGAAGCCCCGGTTTTCAACATTCCCAACGTTCCTCATCATATTGGCGAAGCCGGTAGTTAATGATACAGGAGAGCTCAACAATAAATCGACTGTCTTTTTATAATAAAAGTCCGCGGAAAGAAATATCCTGTCACGCAGGATACCAAAATCCAATCCCACATTATAGCTATTAGTTTTTTCCCACCGTAATAGAGAGTTTGATATATTGTCGACCACAAATCCATTATTCACAGTTTGAGCGTCGCCAAAGGGATAATTAAGGGCGCTCATACTAGACAGGAACAGTGCAGTCGCAATCCTGTCATTACCGGCCTGTCCCCAGCTTGCACGGATTTTCGCCGTACCCAGCCAGTCAACGTCTCTCAGGAATGATTCCTCATTTATTTTCCACCCTGCTGAAACGGCTGGAAATAGTCCCCAACGATTGTTTGGACCGAACTTAGAAGAGCCGTCGTATCTCAGAGAGCCAGAAAGCAAATACCGTTCTTTATAGGAATATTGAAAACGGCCAAAATAAGATATTAACCTATTTTCGTTGTAGCCAATGGTATTAAAATTGGTCGTAGTACCTCTCGTATTTGTGAAAACCCAGCTTTTGTCGTTCGGAAAACCCGACTGGCCCTGTTCCGTAATCTCTTCTTTATACGATTCCTCACTGGCCCCCAACAGGCCGTCAACAGAATGATCGCCAAAGCTCCGGTTATAGGTTGCAGTAACCTGAGTCAATAAACTGTTACCGGTTAAGGTAGCGTATTTCGAGGAGGATAGTGAGCCAGGGGTGGTGCTGGAGGCATTCCATGTTCCCTGGATCCAGGTGGGACTGTAAGTTCGTTCTCTGTTGCCCCTGTAATTCCATCCTATAAGCCCGTTGACATCTAATCCTTTGATTACATTTACCGTAGCATTCAGAGAAGTATTTAAACGGGTATCCCGGTTGTATCTTTCGTTGTATACAGCCTGTACATACGGACTAACATTGTTAGCTCCCGGCCCCCACGTATCATAAAACTTATACGGATCGGCACCGGCCATTTTTCCAGTGCCTGCCAATACCCATCCCGGGAAACTTATTGAACGGGCAACTGCATTATCTTTTCCATCGACATTTGAACCGTCCCGGAGGCCAACGGATGGCGCAAGGCTAAAGCCTATTTTGATACGTTTATTGATTTTCGCATCGAGATTTGCACGTAGAGAATACCGGTTAAAGGAAGATCCGTAAATAGTGCCATCCTGCTTAAAAAGGCCTCCTGAAACAGAATAGCTCAAAGTTTCTGTAGCGCCTGACGCATTTAACTGAACGTCGTGAGTAGGAGCCGTACGAAAAATTTCATCCTGCCAGTCAATTGGCTCGATTGCATCTGTCCCCCAATAGGGATCATATATCCCATAAGTGGCCCTCATTGCAGATAAAGAATCTCTGGTACCGTAATTCCTGCCTGTCCTGCTTCTTAGCAGAGCAATCCTCTCAGCCTGAGTAGCTGAGGCATTTTGTCCGGGATTATTTATTACCCACTGGCGGTCGTACCATTTCTTATTAAATTCTAACCACTGATCAGATGTCATTACATCTACTTTCCTTTCAACATTCGACAGTGCTGAATAAGCCGACAACGAAATAACCGGTTTTCCAGTCTTCCCCCTTTTTGTTGTGACTAAAACAACTCCATTTGATCCTCTTGATCCGTATATCGCAGCAGATGCGGCGTCTTTCAACACATCGATTGATTGAATATCACTCGGATTGATACCCGAAAGATTATCGAGCGGAACTCCGTCGACAACGTAAAGTGGCGCAGATGATCCTGTTATTGAGGCGATACCTCTTACACTTACAGTAATGTCACTGCCTGGAGCTCCTGAAGTTGCTCGAACACTTACGCCGGCCATCTGACCCTGTAAAGCTTGCTCCACCCGGGTGATCGGACGTTCCTCTATCGCTTCGGCGGTAATTTTAGCAATTGATCCGGTCGTATTTCCTTTTTTCTGCGTACCGTAACCAATCACAACAACTTCTTCCAGTGACCTTACATCTTCTTTTAACTGGATATCTATCCGAGTCCGGCCATTAATCTGCATCTCCTGCGTTGCGAAACCCAGATAGGTAACTACCAGAGTTCCGTTTGCATAAGCAGATGGAACATTTAACCGGTAATTACCACCTGCGTCGGTAGCGACGCCAAGGTTCGACCCTTTTATCTTTATACTTACACCAATCAGTGGCTCACCCAGGGATGAGGTTACCTTGCCCGAAACAATAATGTCTGCGGTCTCAATTAATCGGGTAAGCAGCCCGTCTATTTTCTCCAGGGCTTCCTTTCTTTTCATCTTACTCAGTACAATTTGATCATTGATCACATCGTACTTTATTCCCCTTTCATAGAGCAGAGAATTCAATATTTCCGACAGTCTCTCATCATTCGCTTTAATAGAGACCTTCTGTTCTATATTGATCAGGTTTCTGCTATATACAAATTTGACATTCGCAGATCTCTCTATTTGCGCAAGAGCAGTTTGAAGATTAGAAGATGTGAGGTCTATGCTGATGGTATTATTTAATATCCCCTGCGCTTTGCCTGCCCCCGCGTAGGAGACACCGCTCAATACAATTAGTACAACCAGCTGACTTAAGGTAACTCTCATAATAAACAACAAGTCTTTAGGAAGTTGTAAATAAAATTTCATAATTTTAAATGTTTTATTTTGACGAAAAATGAGACAATAAAAACCACTTTGCACCCGCGTGCAATAGTTTCGACTAAAGGTTTTGGTTAAGAAGTGCCCGCACACTTCTTAACTTTTTCATGAAGAATTCTGCTTTTTAGTTCATGTCATATCTAGCTGGTTTAATAATTGGTTTTTTCTATTCCTGGTTATTTGTTATAAGTATTCTTTCTTCTGTTATTTCATAGTTTACATCTAAAGACTTGCTTATCATTTCAAGAATCTCGGGCAAATTCTGTCCTGTAAAATCCGCTTTCAGCGTGTAGTTGTTTATCACCGGGTCTGCCACTTCTATATTGATATTAAATTTATAATTCAACGCTTTCACCACTTCGGGTATCGGTTTGTTTTCAAAGAAGATATTTCTCTTCTCCCATATCTTCAAGTCCGGACTGGTTTCCTTAACCTGTACAATATCCTCGCTGCCCCGGGTGTACAATGCTTTTTGCGCAGGTAAGAGGATAACACCTTTAGTTTCCGGTAAGCCTCTCTTAGTAATATATACATATACTTTTCCTGTAACTACAGAAACTTCGGCGGAACTCATATTGTTATATGCCTTTACATTGAAGCTTGTTCCGAGCACCTTAGTCCGCAACTCTCCTGTACGAATAATGAAGGGGTGCTGAGCATCGCGTTTAACATCGAAAAAACACTCTCCTGTTAATTCAACCTCCCGGTATTTACTTCGGGGGACATGTGTGTAGCTGATCTTAGCGTTAGGTTTAAGCCACACATTACTGCCGTCGGGAAGTATACAGCGTTTTAATTTTCTGGATTCATTACTAAAAGAAACCTCTGTTACTGACAAACTTTTTTTAGGTCCGGAAGAGTCAGCTTCCGGCAAAAAGCTATGTACTATCGAAAATACCATGACAATTGTCGCGGCGACAGCTGCCCACGAATAATATAAGTTCCGCATAACACTCACCTGTTTCTTTTCGGGAGAGAGCTCCTCATATTTCAAATCACTCCGAATATGCTGCAGCATCCTTTCCTTCAGTTCTTTCTGTTGTATTTGCGGAAGCATGCCTACAGGATCCTGATCATCTTCGAAGGATGCATACCAGTCCAGCAACAGTTTCAGCTCTTCAGAACTGCATTCATTCCTCAAATATTTTTCTATTAACTCAGGAGAGATCTCAGTTCTCATAAAATTGAGTAAAGCTTATAATCAGTTTATACTATATAGTGAGTTACAGGCACCCCACCCCCTATCCGATAATAAAAAAAGTTTAAATAATGATTTAGTGTAAGTGGGCAAGAAGGTTATTAAACCCAGGTAAAGGCAAGCAGCAATAGGATGCTCAGGTATTTTAAGTTTACACGCAATATCCTGAGTGCTTTTGTAATTTGATTTTCTACCGTTTTTTCGGAGATCCCCATTACAGAAGCTATCTCCTTATTCGATTTATATTGTTTACGACTAAGTTCGAAAACTGAGCGGCATCTGTCGGGCAGTTGTTTTAATTCGTTTTCCAGTTTCTTTCCTAAGTCATTAAATGCAATGATCTCCTCCGTAGAATTATCATAAACATTTATTTTGCAAAGAGCGGATTCTTCGTATGACCTGCGTTTATATTCTTTATGCAAGTAAGCAAAGACAAGGTATGTTACCGAACTGTACAAATAATTCTGAAAAGATGTATGAATGGCAATTTTTTCGCGGTTGGTCCATAAACTAGTAAAAAGTTCCTGAACTATCTCTTCAGCAACTTCTCTTACCTTAATCCTCTTAAAAGCACTTGAATATAATTTAGACCAATACCTGTTATAAAGCTCCTCAAATGCTTTTGAATCACCATCACGGCAGAGATCCACCAAATTCTGATCCGATAATTCCACCAAGTGCTTCATAGTATACGTCATAGGAACAATATTGTCAAAGCGAAATGGGAAAGAATCGTTGATTTTCCCGCATTCAGGTCTTATAAAATATGGTTATCTAAAAATAAGCGTATCTATAGCATCTGCGCAACCTGTACTGTCCTGCTCATAAGAAGGGAAAGCCGGCCTAAAGAGGCAGAATTGTAAAGATGTCGACCTTAATCAGATCAAAAACACCGTCATACTTCTCGGTCCGTGTGCTCCAAGCACAAGTGACTGCTCAATATCAGCCGTTTTTGAAGGTCCGGCTATGAAGGCCCCAAAGCCGGGGTTGTTATTACCTAAAATACGGTAAGCTTCGTGCATGTTCGCTACTATGTTTTTTCTATTCACAACAAGGGCAAGATGCTGACAGATAAAGGGAAGCGCGCGTTGCATCATGTTGTGTTCGGAAAGCCACAAAGCTCCGTTTTCTGAAACTCCCAGTTCGGCACCGAGAACAGCAAGATTGACATCAGCTAAGGAATGAGGATCCGGATTAGTAAGTTGTGTTTCTGCGATATCCGCTAATTCAGGGAATGACGAAACGATCCGCCCTGGCAAAAAAAGCTTTGCTATGGCCTCTTTTATTTCATCAAAGCCGCCCACCTCCATTACTCTGCTGCCGATATTGGTAGCTATAAAAGTAAAATTCTCTATAGGATCCAAATGAACGTCGACAGGAAGATCCAGCGACGGCAGTGATTTTAAGGATGGCTGATTAGCCTTCACTGATGTTAGTATTTTTTCTCTGCTCGACATAGTCTGAGTTGCGGGTTGAATGTTGTGAGTTGCGGGATACAAGGATTCGTTTCTATTTTCGGGCCCTGTTTTTTGCATACCAATCTCTGAACGACTCTTTTGGAGGCATGGGCATTTCACGCGCTTTATACCAGGGATTCAGTTTGTTATTAACCAGAAAGGGCAGATTCTTCATTACCCAGCGACCAGTTTTACCGGCAAAGGTAAACAGAGCCGGAAAAGATAGTACCCAGGTCATTGTCTTCATACTTACGGCTTTCGTATTACTTACATAGCCCTCCTTCACAAGCACCTGGCGCCATTTATACAACTGATCGTGAATATCTATTTTCACCGGGCACACATTAGAGCATGAGCCACACAGAGTTGAAGCAAATGGCAGGTCGGCAAATTCCTTCATATCAAGATTCGGAGCAAGGATAGAACCGATCGGACCGCTGATCACAGAATGATAACTATGGCCACCGCTTCTCCTGTAAACAGGACAGGTGTTCATGCAGGAACCGCAACGAATGCATTTAAGTGAGTTCCTGAAGTCCTCCCGGCCCAGTTGCCGGCTCCGCCCGTTGTCGACCAGCACAATATGCATTTCCTGTCCCTGCCGGGGACTTTTAAAGTGGCTGGAATATGTAGTAATAGGTTGCCCGGTAGCGCTTCGCGTGAGCAGGCGGAGAAATACTCCTAAATGTTTTCTTTCGGGAATGATCTTTTCTATCCCCATGCTGGCTATATGTACATCAGCGAGATGTGCCCCCATATCGGCATTGCCTTCGTTCGTACAAACCACAAATTCGCCGGTTTCTGCTACGGCGAAGTTAACACCTGTAAGCGCCACTTTCCGGGTAAGAAAGGTGTCCCTGAGATGCTGCCTGGCCGCCTCGGTAAGAATCTGAGGATCAGACTCTCCCTCCGCCGTTCCGAGATATTTATGGAACAGGTCGCCTATCTCTTCCTTCTTTTTATGAATACAGGGAAGCACAATATGGCTTGGGTGTTCATTTCCTAACTGAACGATCCGCTCGCCAAGGTCAGAATCGATCACTTCAATTCCATTCTCTGTTAGATAGTCATTCAGGTGACACTCCTCAGTAAGCATCGATTTGCTTTTAACCATCCTTTCTACCTGGTGCTTTCTGAGGATGGAGTGGATAATTTCGTTGTGCTCCTTTGCATCAGCGGCCCAATGAACGAAAATACCATTAGCAAGGGCATTGGTCTCAAACTGTTCGAGATAAGCACTCAGGTTAGAGAGCACATTATTCTTTACCTGCGAAGCAGTTTCACGCAGCCACTCCCATTCAGGTACGCCATGTACTGCCTTATCGCGCTTCTGTCTGATAAACCACAAGGTTTCATCATGCCAGTTTACCCTGGGCTCGTCAACATTGAATTCTTCGGATAGCGCTGCGTGGTCTTTCATAAGCTATTCAAAATTTCAGCAATATGCATCACCTTTACATTACTCTTTTGCCGGCGCAAAATACCTTCCATATGCATTAAGCAGGAAAGGTCGGCTCCTGTAATATATTCTGCACCGTGACTGATGTGGTCGGCAATACGATCTTTTCCCATCTTGGCAGACACGGCTTCTTCGGCCACGCAAAACGTTCCGCCGAAACCGCAGCACTCATCTACGCGGCTGAGGGGGATCAATTCAATCCCTTCCACCATATTTAACAACTGTTCGGGTTTT
>DALYUO010000051.1:7250-11236 GCA_031981225.1 Pararcticibacter sp. | reverse complement strand
CATCTGCGAAAGATGGAGACCTCTTAAGCCATGACAGCTTTGATGTACACCGACCTTGTGCGGGAACCGGGCCTTCAGGTGTTTTACCTTTAATATATCTGTGAGGAACTCCACCAGTTCGTACACCCGGGTGCGCAAATGCCTGGCATCGTCAGGACGTTTATCTGAATGAAGATGATCCTTTATATGCAGAGCGCAGCTACCTGATGGAACTACTACATAATCAAATCCGGAAAAGTTCTCTGTAATAAGATCATCACAGTCCTGAGTGAGATGAGAAAAACCTGAATTGGCCATTGGCTGTCCGCAACAGGTTTGTTTTGGAGGATATACAACATCAACTCCCAGCTTTTCCAGAAGTTGTAGAGTTGCAATGCCTGCCTGAGGATAAAACTGATCTACATAACAGGGTATAAATAACCCGACGGTCATATCGTTAATTCTGATGCTGAATAATACTTTAAGTCTATAATGCTGGAGGGAAGCGGATTTGAATTCCAGTGGTTGTGCAGAGCGAGGGCAGCGCCAATAGAAGTAGCCTGAGCTACCGAAGCAGCGAAAACCTCCATATCGGGAAATGCCCCAGCCAACAGGTTCATATATACCGGATTCTTGCTAAATCCTCCATCAACAAATATACGTCTTACAGAAGTTCCGTTTAACACTAATTTCGTCGACTTCGTCTGCATTTTCAGCAAGTCAATAATTAACTGATGATACGCTTCTTCCTTTGACGCATAAAGGGAAAGATCCCGGTTCTCAAAACCAGAAGTGATGAGATCACCTGAATGTCGTGCGGGTTCGATTATGTCACTCTCAGCCTTCAGGCGGGTCGCTATTTCAGAATTATAAAGCATCCGGTTATAAAACCCCGATGCCACGTTAAAATGCGATGCTATTCTTTTACTTTGCTGCTCATGCTCGTTTCCGGCGAACAGGCGGGATGCCTTTACAAAGTTTTCCCGGAAGCTGATGTAACAAAGGCAGTCGTTCTTCAGCTCTTCTTCTGTTAGCGGTGAAGAATTAAATGCATTTAAGCTAACACACCATGTACCCGTGGAAAGCAACACAAAGGTTTTCTGAAAACTGGTGATGAACGGAATGAAAGCGGCAGAACTGTCGTGAAGACCAACCCCTGTGAAATACTTTTTGCCCTCAGCCCGAACTTCGAGTGCTGCATCTGATGGATACAAGGGGGCAAGCTTCTCAATAACTCCCTCCTCTTTTACCCACCGGTGGTAATCCTTTTTTGTAAAATCCCATAGACCGGTATGGCAGCCAATACTTGTAATATCACTATATGGCTTACCTGTAATGAGGAAACTAAGGTATTGAGGAAGATGGAGAGAGTATTTTATCTTTTTAAAAAGTTCTGTCTTTTCATGTTTTAGCCGGTACAACTGCATACCGGAATTCAAACTACCGAGTACCGGAGAAGCAGTTTCTGTCGACATCTTTAATTCCCCGCCATACTGATCATAAAATTGCTTTTTGAGCTCTTCGGGATACGGCTTCAGATAATTATAAAGAGGAGTAACCGGATCGCCGTTTTCGTCAACATGAACAAAACTCGCTCCATACGCTGAAAAGTTTACCGCTTTCAGGTCAAATTCTTTCAGCGCAGCCAGTTCACGAAGCCTTTCCTTGACCCAGGATGAAAGAAGGGTGATATCCTCACAGGGGTCACCATCCTCATCCACGGTCTCTTCAAACCTGGCAGATCTCTCTAAGACGATCTTATATTGTTCATCAAAAAAGAACACCTTCTTGTTGGTTTTACCAACATCAAATACTGCTATAACAGGAATTGCCATAATAAATTGAAAATTGAGAATTGACAATGGACAGGGGACAATTGACAATTGATAATTGATAAGTGAAAATATTTAACTGCCCACTGTTCATTCTCAATTGTCAATTCTCAATTGTCCATTGTCAATTATCTATCGTCCATTGTCACAGTCCCGTTGCCACAGTTTTAAGTCCCCGTTCTGCGATTAACCTCTCCCTCACTTTCAATTCCCGGAACAATTGAACAGGATTAATGGCAGCGTTACTTCTTAACCTTGCTTCGGCAACCAGGGGACGAACATCTGTGCGGAACGCGTTCTGAAGGATTTCCTGGCAGCGAACAACGTCATTTTCCTGTCGTGCCTGCTCTAATGCGTTGGCATCAACCAGAAGCGCCTGGGCGTAAGCCATCATGATCGCTTCTACCGACTGGAGTAAATCCTCGAGAGGATCTTTTACATTATGCGAAGCATCGATCATCCAGCCTAATCCGGTGGCATGGTCCATTCCTTTGGCATCCATTCCGGCTACAAGCTCATTAAAGATTAGGAACAACTGGTAAGGTTTGATACTTCCGGCGGTGAGATCATCATCTCCATATTTTGAATCGTTAAAATGAAAACCTCCGAGCTTGCCTTCCATTAAAAGAAGCGAAACAATCTGCTCTATGTTGGCATTCGGCAAGTGGTGGCCGAGATCGACCAGCGTATAAGCTTTAGGACCAAGTTTGTTTGCGTATAATAAAGACTGGCCCCAGTCGCCTACCGTTGTAGAATAGAAGTTGGGTTCAAAGGCTTTATACTCTACAAACACTTTCCAGTCATCCGGCAAAGCCGCATACACTTCCTGAAGGCTTTCAAGCGTATTTTCGAACGCTTTCCGGAAGTTAAGCTGACCAGGAAAACAAGATCCGTCGGAAAGCCAAACTGTAAGTGATTTTGATCCAAGCTCAATCCCATGTCGTATTACTTCGATATTATGGTCTACAGCCTGCTTCCTGACCGCTTTATCTACATGCTGCATAGATCCGAACTTATAGCTAAGTTTCTGGTCAGGCTGATCCTGAAAGGTATTGGAGTTCATGGCGTCAAAGCGCAAGCCATATTGGGCCGCAAGTGCCTTTACAGCCTGAGCGTTTTCAGGAATATCCCATGGGATATGAAGAGAAATTGCACCGCTCGACTGGTTTAACTGGTGCAATAAACCTATATCTTCCATTTTCTCCTCAAGGGTTCCCGGCTCTCCGCCTCCTGAAAATCTTCCAAAACGCGTACCTCCGGTACCCAAAGCCCAGCTTGGTATTGCAATCTGAAACTTTATTAATTTATGAATAATGTCTTCTGCACGGCTAATATCCTGTGCCAGAAACTCGAACTTCCGCTTATGATCCTGAGACAAATTTGTATTGTGCTCTTCGATCTGGTACCTCTCGATTTTCATTTATATAATTTTGTTAGTTGTTCTATCTATAACATTCTTAAGTACTAGCCTAACCTATTTTAAATGCCAATGTACTATCTTACAAATGCCATTGCAACCCCACCGTCTACATTCAGCACGTTGCCTGTTGATTTATCCATCAAACCACCAACGAAAGCAAAACAAGCATTGGCAATATCTTCCGGAAGTATTATTTTATTAAGCAAAGTGCGTTTCGCATAGTAAGCAGGAAGCTCTGCCACGGTAACACCATAAGCTTTTGCCCTGCCTTCTGCCCAACCGCTTTCCCAGATCTTGCTATCAGAAATTACTGCGTCAGGATTCACTACGTTTACACGGACGCCATCCTTGCCCAGTTCTGCCGCATTCAGCCGGCTTAAATGCAGCTGAGCCGCTTTGGCTGAGCCATATCCCGCATTATTAGGACCTGAAACAAGGGCATTCTTACTTACAATATTGAGCACATCTCCTCCAAGAGCTTGCTTCCTCATCACTTCCACTCCTTTCTGAGTTACCAGGAACTGGCCTTTAACCAGTACGTCGTATAAAATATCCCAGTCTTTTTCTGTATGCTCTTCAATCGGTTTCGATATAGAAAGACCAGCACAATTGACAACAATATCCACCCCTCCGAACGCGAGAGCCGCTTCGTCAAAAGCAATGCTTATTTTTGCAGTATCCGTAACATCTAAAAGGACGGCAGCAAATGCATCTTTCCCATACTGGCTATTAAAATCAGATTTAGCTATTTCAAG
>DALYUO010000051.1:0-7240 GCA_031981225.1 Pararcticibacter sp. | reverse complement strand
CAAGGCGACCGGCGTCGTTATCGTTGATCACAACACAGGCTCCCTCCTCAATAAACTTTTTGGCTATAGCCTTTCCAATACCTCCCGCACTGCCTGTCACTAAAGCGATCCTTCCGGATAAAGGCTTAGGTTTGGGCATTCGTTGCAGTTTAGCTTCTTCGAGGAGCCAGTACTCTATATCAAAAGCTTCCTGCCGGGGGAGTGATGTGTATTCGGAAATGGCCTCTGCACCTTTCATCACGTTGATGGCGTTAGTGTAAAACTCTGCAGCAACCCTTGCAGTTTGTTTATCCTTTGAGAAGGTAAACATTCCGATCCCCGGATAAAGGATCACCACGGGATTGGAGTCGCGGATGGCAGGACTGTTTTCATGCTTACAACTTTCGTAGTACTCGGTATACATCTTCCTGTATGACTCAAAAGCAGGAGATAGCTTTTCTTTAAGTAACTGTACGTCCGACAGATCAGCATCAGGCTCAAGGTCTAATACAAGAGGGCTGATCTTGGTACGCAGAAAATGGTCGGGACAACTGGTGCCCATGGGAGCCAGTCTGCCGAGATCTCTGGAATTAATAAACTCAAGCACCCGTACATCATCTGTAAAGTGACCAGCCATATGACGCTCACTGGAGCAGAAACCTCTTAATACAGGGGCAATAGCAGCAGCTTGCTGCCGGCGCTTTTCAGGATCGGCGCTTTCTATACGTTGCCCTCCAAAAACAAGTCCTTTTTTACCATAATTCTCTTCAAGAAACCGGGCACAAGTCTCAATTACTTCAAGACTGTTTACATAACACTGATATGCGGTATCTCCCCAGGTAAATAACCCATGAGAACCAAGCATAATACCACGAATACCAGGATTTTCTTCGAGACAGCGCCTGAGCTGCAGCCCAAGATCGAAACCTGGCCTTTGCCAGTCAACCCATCCGATCGTTCCTCCGAAAAGCTCGTCCGTTATTTTCTTCCCGTCTTTAGCCGCTGCGATAGCAATGGCAGCATCAGGGTGCAAGTGGTCGATATGTTTAAAAGGTAAAAAGCCATGTAACGGCGTATCGATAGAAGGAGCTTTTGATTTTAGATCGTAAATGCAATGGTTGAAAAGATCTACCATTTCGTCTTCGTGCTCAATCCCACGATAAACGTTTTCCAGGTTCCTGAGTCTCTCGACATATAAACCGGCAAGACCGCTTCGTTTAAGGGTACCGATATCTCCACCCGATCCTTTAATCCACATCACCTCGGTTTCGGCTCCCGTCAGCGGATCCTTTTCAATAGTTTTACAGGATGTATTTCCTCCTCCGTAATTAGTGAGACGGAGATCGGCTCCCAGCAGGTTCGAGCGATAGATGAGTAGTGCTACTTCATCGCCTTCTAACCCGGCAGCATCATTATCATTCCACAAATAATTAACGTGTTTAAAATCTGTTACTATAGACATATTTTTTTGTTTTGTTCTTACTACTTTAATGAATTGCCATAACCCACGATTACCACAGACAAGATGATAACCAATATTCCGGCAACTACCGTTGCATAGGTTTTTCGGCTTACTGATCTCCATTCTTTTAACACCAATCCCCATACATTGGCCACGAGTATAATAAACGCCATATGCAGGATCCAGGAGCTCGCTCCGTTTCCGAGCTTGCTCTCACCCATCCCGTAAAAGAAAAATTGCAGGAACCAGGTAGTACCAGCCAGTGCTGAAAAAGCAATATTGCGAAGTATCGGCGTTTTAGTATTCGTATAGTCGCCAAAAGTTTTGTTGCGGGCATTCAGGATCATACACCAGATGAGGTTAGTTGTTAGTCCGCCCCAAAGCACCACTACATAGGTGACGTTGTTCTGAAACAGGAACTCTCCCTCGCCCGGATTTGAGCTCTTCCAAATCGAATTGGCAACCTCAGCCATTGGTTTACCAGCTTCCAGGCCGAAATTAAAGCAGGCGCTTAGCACTCCCGATACAATTGAAACAAATAATCCAAGAGCAATATTGAATTCTTTATTCCCTGCATCGCGCTCGTCCTGCGTAAGCTCCTTCTCCTTCATCATTCCAGCCTTTCCGCAAATTATAATTCCTGCGATACACACAACGATGCCGAGTAATACCATTTGCCCCCAGGTGGTATGCAGCAACATTGAAAAAGTGTCCTTTCCCTCCTTTGGAAAAAGATCATAATAGATGGATGGAATAAGAGCCCCGAAGATAGAGCAAAGGCCAAGTATAATGGAGCTGCCCAGTGAAACTCCAAGGTAACGAACCCCGAGGCCATAAGTTAAGCCGCCAATTCCCCAAAGCACACCGAAGAAATAAGTCAGCCAGAGAATGCCCCCGTTTGTACCTCTAATAATGTCAGCAAATCCAGGAATAGTGAGATATGCAGCAAGAGGAGGAACAATAAGCCAGGAAAAAATTCCGCCGACTATCCAATAACTCTCCCATGCCCACCCTTTAACTTTTTTATAGGGTATGTAAAAACTGCCTGAGGCAAAGCCTCCGATAAAATGAAAAATTACTCCAAAGATTACTTGCATGGATCAGGAAATTATAATTGTCGTTCTGAAGGCTAAAATAGAAAAGGGGATTTTCACATCCGTCATGTACTGTCATGGAGATTGCCATTTTCCGAAATAAAAAAAAGCCCCCTGAAAGGGAGCTTTTTTTTTGCTAAATATCTGAAATGTTATTTAATCTCTTCTTCCACCGTGCCGCAACTCAGCATATCGTCGCCGTAATAAGGGTTCCGGACAGAAGACTCATTGGCAAGCCAGTAACCGCCCTTACCTCCATTTGCCATTGGGCAATGTTGTTTATATATTATCCCTCCTGTGATCTTTGCTGATTTTACAACTTTCTCTACTTCAGCAGTTAATGCATCCAGTTTCTCCCGTTGTTCTGTTATAGTTTTGGCACCGGCAATTTTGCCGGCAAGGTCCGCGGCCTTTGTATTACCGATATTCAAAAATGCTGTCTTTAGCGCAGCCCCACCAGTTGCAGCTTCTTTTGCATCGGCACTTATCAGTGCATTTTTTACATGTACATAATGAGTATAAACGGCTTTTACTTTTGCGTCGCTAAACTCGGGTCCGGCGGCAGCAGCCTCAGCATGTTCCTTTTCAGAATGTGAGCTCTGATGTTTACTGCCGTCGGAAGAGCAGGCCATCACTGTTGTAAACACTAAAATTAAACCACTGGCTAAAACGCCTTTCATTAATGGATTCTTTTTCATCTTCATTGATTTTAAGCTGTTAATTCTCTAACAGGTTTTGCTATTTATATTAATTAAATCTTTCTTCTTCCATTGTTCGAAGTATTATCCTTTTTTAAGTGTGAACTCGCTATACAATAAATACGCACCACTGACAACTACTTCCTCATTGCCTGACAAACCTGAATCAATCAGGATCGACTCGTCATCTTCTTTACCAGTATGAACTTGTCTAAGAGCAAATTTATTATTTCCTGTCATAACCCAAACGTGTGCCCCCTTGCCGTCGCGTATTACCGCATCCAAGGGCAGTTTAATGGCTTCTTCCTTTCCCCGCAAAGGAAGGAATACCTCAGCCTGCATTCCCGGCTGCAATAAATTGCGAAAGTTTCTTAGCGGCGCTCTTACTGTAAGAATCTGCGTTGAGGTATTTAGCTGAGGAGCTATAAAATCGATCTTCGACGCCTGCTCTTGCCCGGGAAGGTTATTCACTCTTACTTTTATTGCATCACCTACTTTTACAGAGCCAGTTTCATTTGGATAGATATCAGCCTCTACCCAAAGTGAGCTGTAATTCTCAAGGCGCATAACAGTTGTACCTTCCGAAACATACTGACCTTCAGAAACACTTAACTCATTCACAATACCGAATGCAGGAGAATAAACGGTAATAAGAGGAGAGGTTCTGTTATTCCTGACAAGTTCCCTGATCTGAGCCTGTGTGAAACCAAACAAGCCAAGCTTTTTTGCAGCAGCTATCTTAAGATCCCTGTAAATTTTCTCTCCCGGAAAAGCCTCTGATTGCTTTACCTGTAATAGATAATCCTGCTGAAGCGCTTGCAGTTGTTCGCTATAGATCTGAAAGAGCGCTTGTCCGGCAGCAACAGCATAACCCGTTTCTTTAATAAAAAGCTTTTCGATCCTGCCAGAATACCGGCTTGATACCACCTCAGACAATTCCGGGTTATTTACGATCCTCGCATTCAATACTTTTGAAGTCTCAAACCGGCCTTTCCCGGTTTGCACCGTTCTTATATTAGCCAGTTGAACCGCGCGCTGGCTGAGTTGCAATTCCCCTTTCGCACCATTGTTCCGAATGGGTACCAGATCCATTTTGCAGATAGGGCAAGTCCCCGGACCATCCTGTACTACCTGCGGATGCATAGGACAGGTATACTTCTCTGCAGAAGCATGTTTATGTTCATGATCCCGCTCCTTATTCCTGCAGGCAGGCAATACAGCGAGCAGAATATATACCGATATAAATAATATCTTTCTCATTAGTCTTCTAATTCTTAACCTTAACAAAACTTTCAGTATCAACCAGAAACCACGCATTTTCAGCAAGCTCCGTATCAGAGCTGATGCTGCTCCCGATATCAAGCCAATCGCCGGCGCGGCTTAGCACAGTTATATATTCGGGGACAAACACATCGTTCTTTTTAAGGAAAACTACGTAACGGCTGCCTAGCTGTAAAACAGCGGTCCGCGGCAGCCAATTCCCGCTCCTGTTCTTTCCGGCGGTATGCACCTCTATCAGCTGGCCAGGCTTCCATTTATTAGAAATATTATGCACGCCTGCTCGTATCAATGAAAAGCTTGTGCCATCCTTATAATAGGGTTGAACAAGAACTATTTTTGCAGTTGTCTTCAAACCCGATATATTAGGAACGGAAACAATAATTTCTTTACCCTGCCTAAGCGCCGGCAACTGCTCAGGACGGGCATAGAACTCGGCCCATACTTCACTATCGTTCAGCACGCTGAACAGTCTCTGCCCCGCTACGATATATTGGCCTTCTGTCACAGAAACGGGACCAGCGGCGGCAACTTCGGGTTGCGGCGCGGGAATATTTGAGCTTCCAGCCCCCATCGCTCCCATTGACCCCGATGACGATTCCGCAGCAGCTGATGAAATCATGGTGCTTCCTGCTGAAGCGGAAGTGCCCGTACGACCAGAGGTCTCGGTGACGTAACCTGAATAAGGGCTATAAATACTAAACCTATAAGTAACCCTTCCACTTCGCAAAACATCGCCGATCTGCTTTTCCGTTGCTCCAAGCAAGCGAAGTTTCTGTTTGGCCGCGTTCAGCAGTTCAACATCTCCATTATCCTTAAGAAAAAGCAGCTCCTGTTGTGCGTTAACCAGATCAGGCTACCTTCTGAAAATTGTATTTAATATATAGTTTTTCAATCCTGCCACTAACCCTTGAGGAGATCATATTGAGATTCCTTGTGTTATAATTGATTATGCCATTGAAAACTTCGTCTTCAAAACGCGATCCTTTCTGAGTCCGTATAGTTTTTATATCCGATACCACTACCTCGTCAGTCGGTTTAAGAAGATGTTTCAAACTGTCCTGAACGGCAGGGCCGTCACCGTCAGAATGGTTATGTACCTGCACCAGGTCCATTCCGCAAATGGGGCACTGCCCGGGAGAATCTCGTATAACGTCGGGATGCATCGGGCATGTATATTTTAAGCCTTCTTTTCTTTGAGCTCCGGTTTGCTTCTCATTACAACTCATTAGTACAGAAAGAAAAACGATGACGGCGAAGGCGCTACTTTTCAATATTCTTTTCATATGCTGCAATCATTTGATAATACTTCTGTAACTGATCAAGATAATTCATCTGGACCATGTTTTTGGCTTCCCAGGCATCTATAACCGCACTCAGGTCAAGCTTATTCTCCTGGTAAGAAAGCATAGACATATTCAGGCTCTTTGCTAAGGCCGGAAGGATCTTTTTCTCGTAATTAACAAGCTGTTTCTGCATCGTCATCAACTCTGTTTCCATGACCCGCGTCATTCCAGCCATTTCAGTTAGCATCGAGCTTCTTTGCTGCTTCATCGCCTCAATCTCAAAATTCATGGACTTAACCTCCGACTTATACATTCCAGACGACCATGGAGCTATTGGAACTGAGATCATGGCCATAGCGGTAAACTGTGCCGGCATCATACCTGAATAGTTTTTCATATGGTCAAACTTGATCCGGAAGTCAGGTCTTGCCTCTTTACGCATTTGCGCAATGTTCAACTGCATTGCCTTAATGGAACGATCCATTTGGGCTATATCACTTCTACTGGAAGCAAAATAAGAGGAATCTGCTCTTGCCACTGAATTAAAATTTACATGAAGGGCTGTGTCTGGTTCAAAAGTTGTATCAGAAGAACGATTCATCAGCACATTCAGTGCTACTTTCTTTGACCGGATCTCACCTTCTGTCATTAAAATCATATTCTCTGATTCATAGGTTCTTCCTTCCGCTTTAAAAACCTGATTAAGGCTGCCCTGATTGTATGGATATCGGATTTCCGCCAGCTTCTTCATATTCTTCATAATTTGCTGACTTTCCTTCTGCAACCGTATTTTTCTATACGCAATAATGAGATCATAATACAGCTGCCTGGCCTGAAACCGTAATTCGTTATACAGAACTAGTCTCTCTGCCCTTGTAATATCCGACTGTGCTGCAAGGTATTCTCCTTTAGCCCTCGTTTTGGAAGGATTTGGAATATCCTGCTCTACCGACAACATAAAGGATCCTTTATCAGCGTCAGGCATCAATTCAGTACCAGGATAAGGCGTCATAAAAGTCCCTGCCCCTACCATCGGCGCCATCCACGCCTTTGCACCCTGCACCCGGGCATCCTGGCCCTTCACACGTGTTTCGTATGCTTTTAAAGCCGGATGATTCTTTTCTACTTCATTCAATACCTGTTCGATGCTCAATACTTCCTGAGTATATGCAGCACTGGTAATGATGACAAAACTTACTACTATTAATATCCTGTTAATGCTTAACATCATACACCTCCAGCTTTCCGAACTTCCTTAGTTCATATTCTTTAGTCATTAAAAAAATCAGGGGAGTAACCAGAAGAATATGTGTTGACGACGTCAAAACACCTCCTATCATTGGTAAGATAATAGGCTTCATTACATCGCTCCCTACTCCGCCTGACCACAGAACCGGGATAAGACCAAACAAGGCGACACATACCGTCATAATTTTGGGTCTT
>DALYUO010000050.1:20995-24205 GCA_031981225.1 Pararcticibacter sp. | reverse complement strand
AAAACCGTTCATTTGACCATTGTTATGGAGCACTGAAAGGTGTCAGAGGGTTTAATGACCCCAGAGCGATCGAATTGCCCGACAAAAATCCGGTATGGCTGCAAACTAATGCAGAAGGAAAAACTTTTGCACCTTTCAGACTGGATATAAAGAATTCAAAAGCCACCTGGATGGGATCACTTCCGCACTCCTGGACAGACCAGGTAGATGCCCGCAACAACGGACGGTTCGATACCTGGCTCACAGCTAAGAAAGCAGGTAATAAAGATTACTCTCATATGCCGCTGGCCCTTGGATATTACGACAGGCAGGATATTCCTTTCTATTATGCCCTGGCAGATGCATTTACCGTGTGCGACCAGCATTTCTGTTCTTCTC
Organism: Pararcticibacter sp.; assembly: GCA_031981225.1. Lineage (GTDB taxonomy): Bacteria > Bacteroidota > Bacteroidia > Sphingobacteriales > Sphingobacteriaceae > Arcticibacter. The sequence goes on along the minus strand of DALYUO010000050.1, from coordinate 23,827 downwards.
TTACCGGCACCAGTGCGAACCGGTCTTACTTCTGGAGCGGAACGATCAGAGAAAATCCGCATGATGAAAAATCTAAAGCCCATGTCTGGAATCACGAAATCAACTATAAAGATGTTAACTGGTCAACATTTCCCGAAAGACTTGAACGAGCGGGAATTTCATGGAAAGTTTATCAGAATGAACTAAGCGTGCCCGTAGGCTTTGACGAAGATGAGGATAACTGGCTTGCTAACTTCACTGATAACAACCTGGAGTTCCACAAACAATATAATGTTCGCTTTCATCCTGCTCATCTTGCCTGGCTTGAGGAGCGCGCCGATAACTTACCGGCCGAAATCAAAAGCCTGGAAGACAAGCTCAAAAGTAGCCCCTCTGACAGTCGCATCGCAAAAGAACTGGATAAAAAGAGAAGCCTTCTGAATGAAGTTTTGGAGGCCCGGAAAACGTACAATAAAGAAGCGTTTGATAGACTGCCGGAGTTTGAGAAAGGCATTCATCGCAGGGCGTTTGTAACCAATGAAAACGATCCGGATTATCATAAGCTAAGTACCATCAGCTATGAAGAGCATGGTGAAACACGGACAGTGAAGGTACCCGAGGGCGATATTTTTCACCAGTTCAGGCTTGACGCAGAGAATAACCAGCTTCCGGCGGTATCCTGGCTGGTAGCACCCTGTGCCTTCTCCGACCATCCCGGCTCTCCCTGGTATGGAGCCTGGTATGTATCCGAAGCGCTCGACATTCTTACAAAGAACCCCGACATCTGGAAGAAGACTATTTTTATTCTTACTTATGATGAAAATGACGGGTACTTTGACCACGTGCCTCCATTTACGCCGCCTCATTCATCGAGACCAGAAACAGGAGCTGTATCGAAAGGCATAGATACCCGTGCCGAATGGGTGACAATGGAACAGGAAAAGAACCGCACGGACGATGCTAAGGCAAGGCGCGAGAGCCCGATAGGCCTCGGTTATCGTGTTCCTCTTGTTATTGCTTCGCCCTGGACGAAAGGAGGCTGGGTTAACTCCGAAGTATTCGATCTTACCTCATCGCTGCAATTTTTAGAGCATTTTCTTTCTTCTAAAACCGGTAAAGCTGTCCATGAGGCTAATATTACCGACTGGAGACGAACGGTTTGCGGCGATCTCGGTTCTGTTTTCAGGCCTCTGAACAGGGAAAACTCTGCTCCTCTGTCCTACCTGAAGAGAGATGAGGTGATCGAAGGGATCTTCGAAGCCCAGTTCAAGCCACTGCCGGGAAACTTCAAAGCGTTGAGCACGCAGGAGATCGGGCAGATTAAAGAAAATCCCTCTGCTTCGTCACTTTTCCCCCGTCAGGAGAAAGGCGTTCGCCCGGCATGCTCTATTCCATACGAGCTGTATGCCGACTCCCACTTAGATAGCGATAGGAAGAAAGTGGTTGTAAGTTTCAGGGCAGGTAATGAGGTGTTCGGCGAAAAGTCGGCGGGAGCTGCCTTTAATGTATATTGTCCTGCTGAGTTCAGGATCGGAGAGGATAAAGGCTATGAAAGAATGCATAACTGGTCCTTTGCCGTCAAGGCAGGAGATGTCGTGTCTTACGAATGGGATCTCGCATCTTTCGAAAACGGAACATACAATCTCAGATCGTATGGAGTTAACGGCTTCTTCAGAGAATTTTACGGAGATGCCGGAGATCCGGAGATAGTGGTTACCACTTCCTGTGAAAGAATAAGCGGTTCGAAAAGCAAGATCACTCAGAACCTCATACTTAATTTCAAAAATAAGAGCCGGAGTAAAAGCTACAAGCTTGAGATAGAGGATAAATCGTACGGAGCAGAAAAAATCGTAGTTGTAATTCCTGCCGCCTCTGCATTGAACAGAGTAGTTAACCTAAAGAAGAGTTCCGGCTGGTACGACCTCAGCATCAAAGTTGAAGGGTTCAGTTCTTTTGGAAAAAGATATGCAGGGCACGTCGAGAACGGAAATATAAGTATAAGCGACCCATTGATGGGTGGGGTTACTTTGTGATTGTTCCATATTCCGGGAAGGGTCATTAAACAGGCCCTCCTGTATAGTTTCTTTCGGAGAAATCAGAAAACTAAAGGAAATGTTGCTGATACAGCCTAAACCTTCTTCAATAATGCCAGGTTCACCGTAACGGGTTCTATTGTCCCTATCCATTACCTTTTCTTCCTCAATTACCCATTTGCAATTCGCCATTGATGATCGCCAGTCGAATGGATAAGATTCGTTCGATGGCATCCGTTTTATACTGCCAAAGTATAAAAAGACGATCTATGGGCCTGCTTGTACAAAAACGAACCATTTCCGTACAAAAATGAACCCTCTGAAGATCTGCTGACATTAGTTTTGTCTCAGAATATCGTGGTTCGGCCGACACATTATTGTACGTGAAGCGATCTCCCCGGTAAAGGGACGCTTATTATAAGCGATGAGTCTCATTTAAATGATGTATAGTAAAAAGATGTTTAACTCTCAAACCAAAATGTCAATGAAAAGAAAATAGCCAGACAACACCAGGTTATCTTCACTAACCAATTTAGAAATGAAGATATGAAAGACAAGTTTTTTTAACGTTAACCGTAAATCTAAATTTATATGATAAAAGAAATACACAGTAAGCCGAAAGGCTTTTTGATGGTTCTTGCTTTACTCTTGCTGTCTGTCAGCCATATTTATTCACAGCAGGATCTTATTAAAATTAAAGGGAAAGTTGTTGATGACAAGGGTGTTGCATTAATCGGAGTTACCGTTCGCGTAAAAGGTAAAACTACAGGAACCGCTACAGATGTTAATGGAAATTATACGGTGCAGGCTTCTCCTTCTG
>DALYUO010000050.1:14879-20985 GCA_031981225.1 Pararcticibacter sp. | reverse complement strand
TTTTTTCTTACGTAGGATTTAACAGCCAGGAAGTAAAGGTGAATTCTTCAGGTGTCGTGAATGTGACTATGACCGGAGATAAGGTACTTGAGGAAGTCGTGGTCATAGGATATGGTACTGCGAAAAAAAAGGACCTGACCGGAGGTTTGGCGGTAGTTGGTAAAGAACAGCTGGCCATGGCTTCTACACCTAACTTAATGGACCGTTTGGTCGGACAGGTTGCGGGATTCACCATTACTACTTCCAATGCAGCTCCCGGAACAGATCAGACACTTGAAATCCGTGGAGAAAATTCTTTGTCTGCCAGAAATTCACCATTGATTATTTTAGATGGTATTCCATATAGTGGATCTCTGAACGACCTTGATCCGAATATTATCGATAACCTTAGCGTGCTGAAAGACGCTTCAGCTGTGGCGATCTATGGATCACAGGGATCAAATGGCGTCATCCTTATACAGACCAAACGAGGTGTAAAGGGAAAACCCCAGGTTTCTTACAGAGGCCAGTATGGATTAGCTGAACCGATGCAGCGCATCGAAGTAATGGGGCCCAATGAATACATCCGTTTACAACAGGACATAGGCCGGTTGAAGGAAGGGTTATCCGGCGATCAACTGGATCCTATTGCCGGAAACATCATCAGTGTCAGTGAACGTGAAAATTATGCTAACGGAATTACGCATGACTGGCAGGACTATATCTTCCGGAGGGCATTGACCATGGATCATCAGGCTAGTATCGCGGGCGGGACGGAGACGACCAAGTATCTGGCAGCTATTTCTTCTCTGGACCAGGAGGGTGTGGTTTATAACTCTAAACTGTCAAGAACTATTATCTCAGCAAACATTGATCAGACATTCAGCAAATGGCTGACCACCGGTATCGGAACACAGTTCTCACAAAGAGAAGACGGCGGGATCACTCCGAACATCGAACACGCGATAAAACAGAGCCCGTATGGGAAATATAAGGACGAATTCGGCAAATATGTTCCTGAGCCGATGGAATACTCTCTCATCGCCAATCCCATGCGTAACGTAGATGCAGTTCAGGACAGGACCAACCGGAACTTCTTCCTGAGCGCCTATGCGAATGTCCAGCTGCCTTTAAAAGGTTTGTCTTTCAGATCTAATTATGGCTATAACTACCGGAGCAATTTTACTGGTACCTATTATGGGCGCAATACATTTGATGGTAAGATAGTGAGCGGCAAAGCCAGTATCAACAATGGGCATTATAACGATTATAACTGGGAGAACATACTGAAGTATGAGCGTGAGATTGGCAACCACCGCGTCGACGCCACTGGGTTGTTCAGTATGCAGCAGACTAAAGATATCAGCAATTCTCAGGGCGGGGAAGGTTTCGTAACAGATGATACCGAGTATCATATGATACATGGAGCAGCGCGGGTTTTAACTCCAAGCTCAAATTTGACCGAAACGGCGATGTTATCTTATATGTTCCGGCTGAACTATGCATACAAAGGTAAATACATGGCTACCTTCACCGGCCGTACAGATGGAGCATCAGTCTTTGGCAAAAATAACAAATATGCATTTTTCCCCTCAGCGGCTCTTGCATGGCACATTGGGGAAGAAGGTTTTATAAAGAATAACCTGGACTGGGTGAACATGCTTAAACTGAGAGTTTCCTACGGAGCTAACGGAAACCAGGCTATAACTCCATACCGGACCTTAGACAGGCTCTATTCGACCATTAAATATATATGGGGAGATGGTGGCACAGCGGTCAATACAGCCTACTTGCCGGGTGACGGCGTGGGCAATCCAAACCTGAAATGGGAAACTACATACACGACGAACGTCGCCCTGGACTTTTCGTTGTTCAGGAATCGTTTGAGCGGAAGCGTAGATGCTTACCTTTCTAATACAAAGGACTTGCTGATGATACGTACTGTGCCCGTTATGAATGGCTACAACCGGATCTGGGATAACATAGGTCAAACCCGTAACAAAGGCGTTGAAGTCGCTTTGAATACGGTTAACGTGGATAAGCGGGATTTGCGCTGGACTTCCAGTCTCAATTTTTTCCTGAACCGTGATAAGATCGTTGATCTCAGGGGTGACAAAATCGATGACATTAACAACAACTGGTTCATAGGCAAACCCCTGAGGGTGTTTTACGACTATTATATGGTTGGAATCTGGAAACAGGGGGATGAATTTCAATATACAGACGCCGATGGAAATAAAAGGGACATTCAAACAGGTGCGGTTCCGGGATCGGCGAAGGTAGAGGATGTAGACGGTAATGGCTATATTGATGAAAAAGACCGGAAAGTTATCGGATCCAGAAGGCCAAGTTTCACCGCGTCCATAGGCAACAGGTTGACCTACAGGAATTTTTATTTTTCATGTCTCGTGAACGGAGTATTTGGTGCATGGAGCGAAGACAACCTGGCCAACATAGGTTCGTGGACATTCGGAATTACCAATTACGTGCATGGTGCAAACTATTGGACTCCGGAAAATCAGAATGCTGATATCGTTTCTCCCGGCTATAATAACAATCTCGGACACGGCTATTACAAACAGGTTTCGTATGTACAGCTTAAGAATATTACGCTTGGCCATAGGTTTGGTCAAAAAACCGCTGGCAAAGTTGGCTTCAGCGCAATTGATCTGAACCTGAGTGTGAATAATCTGCACACATTTTCCAATACCAGGCAGGTTCTCAACTACGACAATGGCTGGATGGCCTCTTATCCCACTGCCCGTTCTTACATGCTGGGACTAAACTTAACTTTCTAAATCAATACGATATGAAAATGAAGAAATTACTACAAACCGGCCTGGGTGTTATACTCATGATCTCTGTCACCGGGTGTGAAAGTTTCCTGGAAGAAGATCTTAAATCAGCACTGGCACCAACCAATACCTTCACCAGCACCTATGGATTCGAGGTAGGGACTACAGGTCTTTATGCCCTTACACGTTCAGAATATAATACCTTCGGTGAAGGAGGCGCATATATTCATAACGCTGCCTGCCCTTACGAAGCACTGCAGGCAGCGACCGACATTGCAGATGTCATAAACAGCGATGCCTCTCTGCTTCCATTTGCCAATCTGACACTGAATTCGCAGGAGCGATTCGTAGGATCATACTGGAACTGGGCTTATAGCCTGATTGCTTCGGCAAATGAAATACTGGTCTTCTCCGAGCAAAATACGAACTGGGATACCCCGGCGGATAAGCAGCGTTTTCAGGCTGAGGCACGGTTCTTCCGTGCTTATGCGTATCGTACACTTGTTTATCTCTTTGGAGATGTTCCTTACGTAGAAACGATATTATATGATTTTCAGCTCAATTTCACGCGTACACCCAAAGCGGAGGTAGTAGGACATATTGTAGACGACCTGAAATTCGCCTCTGAACACCTTCCGTCTAATCCGGACCAGGTTCAGGATGGAAAACTGACCCGGTGGGCAGCATATCATTTACTGAGTGAGATGTATCTGATGCAGAAAGAATATACGCTGGCAGAACAAGCAGCATTGGCTGTAATCAACAGTGGGTATTACGGGCTGATGAAAACACGCTTCGGTGTGAATAAGGATAAACCGGGCGATGTCTTCAGCGATATGTTCCTGGAGAATAATCAAAATAGGAAGAGTGGTAACAGAGAGAGCATCTTTGTCCTTCAATTTCAATTTAATACAGTTGGAGGGGGTACCAACTCCGACGACTGGACCCGCAGGGCATGGAGCCCCAAGTACCAGGATATCTCTGGTTTTGTTCTGGCCGATACACTGGGCGGCCGCGGTCTGGCACAACTGACACCGATGAAATGGTGGGTCGGTACAACCGGCACGAATGCCACCGGTAATGTGGCCGGTATATTTGGCACAGCAGACATCCGTAATTCGAACTATAATATCAAGCGCAACTGGTATTACAACAACGCAGGAGATGCGTCTTTATATGGCAAAAAGGCTAACATAACAGAACAAACCTGGTTTTCTACCAAGAGCTTGTTCCCGGCAATAACTAAATTCTTTTATGGACGGGCAGAGAACCTGAGCCTTACTGGAAGTTACAAAGATCGTATGAAGTTCCGGCTGGCGGAAACCTACCTGTTGCTTGCAGAGGCGTACCTCGGACAGAATAACCCGGCAAGAGCAGCTGACGCAGTCAACGAAGTTCGCGGAAGGGCGGGAGCCTCGGCAATAACTGCCAGCCAAATGACCATGGACTTTCTGCTCGACGAGCGGATCAGGGAACTGGTGGGTGAAGAAAGCCGCCGTTTTACCTTGATACGTACCGGAACACTGGTGGATCGGGTGAAAACATATAACGCCGCTATAAAAGATAAAATTCAGGATTATCATACGTTGTGGCCTGTTCCGCAAGCGATAATCGATGCCAATCGTGATGCTGAGTTTCCTCAAAATCCAGGATACAGCAGAAAATAGAATCATCCCCTGGAATACTGAATAGAGGAGAATATGATTTTACCAAAGAAACCCGTTATGAAAAAATTGAAATTTCTATATAAAACATTGCCACTATTGTGCGTGGGACTTTACCTGACCTCCTGCGAACAGGAAATTATGGATATTGAAAAGGTTCAGGAACGACTGGAACTGAAAGCGTCCGCTACAGACATTGCGTTGAATGAGGACCATCTTACCGACGAGATTGTTACTTTCACCTGGACAGAAGCCAGGCCGGTTTCCGACGATCACCTTGTTTCTTACACAACCAAGCTCGATGTCGTAGGGAATAACTTTGGATCATCCACAGCTATTATGAATTATGAGGATGAAGGTGTTTTGAGCAGAAGTTTTACATCAGAACAGCTGCAAAACTGGGCAAACGAAAAATGGGGTATTCCTGCCAACAAGCCCTTTACTGTAGAATTCCGGGTCGTTGCTCAATGGGAAGGAGGTGCCACCTTTGAGGCGCCCGAAGTGCGGACCGTGCGAGTTAACGTGCAACCTATAAAAACGGTGGTTTTTGATGCAGACAAGGTATTCCTCGATGGAACTGCAGTTCCTGGTATGAGTCCCGTTGAGATAAGCAAAACAGTTGAAAACCCCGCCCAGTATGCATTTCTGGTTAATCTGGAAGCCGGCGATCTGCATATTCCTGTAGAATTTGATGGCGCAACCAATTATATCAGTGCCGCTGATGGAAATATTGAATTGCAGGACGGCGAAACGATCGGCGTGAAAATGCGGGAGACGCCCTTTGCCTGGAAGATAGTAACTCCGGGACAGTACCGTGTGGTGGTCAACATGCAAAAGGCAACTGTTGCTATCTATTCGCCAGACAAAGCTCTTACGCCTGCTGTCGTTGAATGGCCTCTTTCGGGAGTAACGCAGACTACAACGGTGACTAACCTCTGGGTATATGGCGAACCTACTGGCTGGGCATGGCGGGCAGGGAACTGGACACAGAGTCTGGCCGATCCGCAGATATTCATATATTCCGGGCCTGCACTTAGCGGAAGAACCAAATTTGGAGTCCAGCCTAACAACCAGACTTATGTATACACCGGTAATAATACCGCTACGAATACTCCGGTTACGCAGGGAACTGTTTATAACCTGTTTAGCGGTTACACTACCAATGAGCGTAACGCATATTTCAGTATTCCGGCAGGGACTAATTTTATTATCCTCGATATACGGCACATGACGATGGTAGCAAGCAAAAAATAAACAGCCTAAACTTTCTGAAAGATACAGCGATAGCCCTGATAGGTATTTAATGTTAACGAAAATGAAAAAATTGAACTATAAGACAATCATCATACCCACACTGATGGCATTTGTTTGTCTTCATTTATTTGCATGCGCTTCAAAGAAAAATACCGATGAAGCAGAAAAAGCAAAGGAAGGCACCCTGGTAAAACCAAAATACAACCGGAATTCGGTGTTTCGTAATCCTTTAAACGGTTGGGTGATGTACGCCGCTCGTGATGCCAATGAATCTTATTGGGATAAGGAGATTTATGTGGCAGATTTAGGCAAGAAAGTAAAGGTTCTTGATTATGCTTCAGCCTGCTATCTCCGTACAAGCTGGTCATCGCTGAATCCCAGTGATGGCGTGTATACCTGGAGAGATCCCAACAC
>DALYUO010000050.1:11897-14869 GCA_031981225.1 Pararcticibacter sp. | reverse complement strand
CCGTATAGTCGTCGACGGACGGGATCAGGGCATGAATACACCTAAGTTCGTATTCGATGCCGGAGCTAAATCCTACCTAGAAAACAGTAATTACCCTACCAGAATAACTCCTATACCGCAGGATCCCATTTTTCAGCAATACTATGCCAAATTTATCGAAGAACTGGCGAAGGATTTTAATGATCCTGCACGCACTTCATTTATCGATGCATATGGATTGGGTAAATGGGGCGAAGCTCACAACGTAGTGTATGAAGATCCAAATACCTCCACTGGTCAAAATACAGAAAGACTTAAAGAGGAAGTTTTTGACTGGATCACAGATCTCTACTCCCGGACCTTTACCAAAGTGCCTCTGGTGATCAATTATCACCGGGTGATCGGAGATCCGGTAAGCTGGGGCGCTGCAAATCCCAATAGCGACAAGCTGCTGGTTAAGGCAATTAACAAAGGATATAGTCTCAGGCAAGATGCCTTTGGAATGAATGGCTATTATGGAAGCTGGGAAAAGCAATTTGTCAACAACTGGATCTTTAAACGTCCGATCATAATGGAGGGAGGATGGATCATCAGTTCCCATAGTTACTGGACCGACCCAAGCGGGAAATACAGACAGGGCCATCCTGAAGATGTACGGCTGGGAGAGTTTGATGCATCGGCAGAAGCTCATGTAAATATGATGGATTTCCGTGCCGGATCAGAAACGGTCTCCTGGTTTGAAAACAGCTTTACTTTGGTTCAGCGCTTTATCTCCGAAGGCGGTTACCGCTTATACCCCGACCGGATATATCTGCCGGAAAAGATTAAAAGCGGAGCTGAAATCACCATAAGCCATCGCTGGAGAAACATGGGTTGGGGATATTTCCCTAACAACATCCCTCAATGGAATTATAAATACAAAGTTGCTTTTGCTCTTCTGGATGCTCAGAACAACGTAAAGAAGATTGTTGTAGATAAGGACAGCGAACCTTCAACCTGGCTGAAGGACAAGCCGGTATCTTACGATTTTAAAACTACGGTTGATTTGCCTGCGGGGTCTTATTCATGGGCTGTCGCTATAGTAGATACATCACAAGAAAACAAGCCTGTTATAAAGCTTGCTGTTAACGGCGACATTACAAATGACGGCTGGGTAAAACTCCTTGGCCTGGTGGTACAATAGAGCGGTATTTCAATTATGGCATTGTCTGCAACCAGTTAGACAATGCCATACTGATTTTCAGGTAAAGAAAGAGAATAATAATGAATCGTATATTTTTAATTCTGTTAGCTTTAGTCCCCTTGTTACCGGCTTACTCTCAGAGCGGGTGTTACAGTCGTTTACAAAACGACACGCTGGTTATCGGGAACAGGTTAATAGAACGCAAATTTATCTGGAATAAAGGGAATGTGATCACTTACAGCCTGACGGATAAATCGTCCGGACAATGCTGGCTTAACCAGGAAAAAACTCCAGATTTCCATGTTTCAAAAGATGCGGCCCATATCTCCAATGCGTCGTATGCTTCGGAAAAGGTCAGGGAGAATGCTATTCATCCGGCTTACCTGGAAACCGAAGTGAACTTTTCGCTTGGAGCCTTAGATATTAAGAAGGTATACCGCGTATACAGCGACAGCCCGGTGATTGCCTGTGATATTTACCTGAAAGGCAGCTCTGATACTTTTCTTGAGGGAACAGCGGCAAATCCGGCTGATATGAAAAATATTGAGTTTGCCGAAGACATGAAGTCAAAGCAGATGACGGCGATCCTGGATCAGATAAAGCTTGAGGGATTCCACTGGCAAACAAAAATTGTGGAGTTCTTTGATGTAACTGACTGGAACAACAACCTGGTGTCTGAACGTAAGATCATCCCCTATCGCAAAAACACTTACAGAGGGAATCTTCTTTTCGCCCATAATAATGAAAACAATAAGGGTATTTTCTTTCTGAAGGAGGCACCGTCATCAAGTGCACAGCTGGCTTATAACGGATACGATTTTACCACCGAATTCGGTCATTTCATGGTGAGTGGCCCTGGAATGACTCAAAAAGATATTTTACCCGATGAATGGCGAAAAGCCTATGGCGTAGTTATGGGTGTTTACAGCGGATCAGAATTAAACCAGCTTACGGCCCTGTGAAGCTATCAGAAAAACATCCGGAAGTTATTGCCTGAACGGGATGAGATGGTGATGATGAATACCTGGGGCGACCGCAGCCAGGATTCGAAAGTAAACGAGAAATTCAGTCTGATAGAGGTAAGCCGGGCGGCACAGTTAGGTATTTCGCATTTCCAGATTGATGATGGCTGGCAATCAGGAAAAAGCCCCAATTCGGCGCTTGCAAAAGGCTCGTTCAAAAATATCTGGGATAACCCTGACTATTGGAAACCAGACCCCGAAAAGTATCCACGGGGATTGCATCCTGTAGTGAAAAAAGGAAAAGAACTCGGTGTCGAAATTTGCCTCTGGTTTAATCCAAGTGTTCAGAATGATTATGCCGACTGGGAAAAGGATGTACAGGCCATTGTCAGCCTGTATAAAGAGTATGGTATCCGCACGTTTAAAATTGATGGTTTAGCTATTCCCACCAGGCAATCCGGGATCAATCTTCGCAAGCTATTCGACACTGTTCTTGAGAAGACAGACAACCAGGTAATATTCAACCTTGACGCTACCGCCGGACGCCGCGGCGGCTATCATACCTTTAATGAATACGGAAATATTTTCCTGGAAAACCGTTACACCGACTGGCAGAATTATTATCCGTACTGGACCTTGCGGAACCTGTGGCAGCTGTCGAAGTATGTCCCTGCTGAAAAACTTCAGATAGAATTTCTGAACAAATGGAGAAATACCGGCAAATACGGCAATGATATTTTTGCTCCGCACAATTACCCCTTCGAATATTTATTCGCTACTACCATGGCCGGACAACCATTAGCCTGGTTTGAGGGGAGCGGTTTACCTAAAGAGGGACTAAGCATCGG
>DALYUO010000050.1:6550-11887 GCA_031981225.1 Pararcticibacter sp. | reverse complement strand
TGATAAAAGCATATAAAAAGGTGCAGCATGATTTCCATACAGGCGTTATTCTTCCAATCGGGGAGGAACCTTCCGGGAAATCATGGACTGGCTTTCAGTCTGTAAAAGGTGATACTGGTTATTTCATCTTTTACAGGGAAAACACGCCTGATTCCATTGGTTTTGTTGATACCTGGCTGACTGAAGGAACCCGGATAAAGTGCACCCCCGTTTTAGGAAACGGAAAGACCATGATCACAACCGCCAGCCGGAACGGCATCATTGAAGTCTCACTTCCTGATGTGAATGACTTTGTGATGTACCGTTACGAATTAATCCACCAATAAAAAGAATGATGAAATACCTCCTTTTTACAATTTTCTTATTTACCATCGTCAAAGACCTGCAGGGACAGAAAAAGTATCAGTTAAAATCACCTGACGGCAAGCTGACCGCAACTGTTACTACAGGTGACCAGGTAAGCTATTCTGTCTCGTATGAAGGTGACATCCTTTTAAAACCATCCAGTCCTTCAATGGAACTGGATAAGGGGATAACCTGGGGCAGAGGTTCTAAGCTGCAAAACGCGGAAACACGTTCTGTAAGGCAGGAGATAGATGCCCACTTTTACAAAAGAAATAAAATAACCGACCATTACAACGAACTGACACTCCGTTTCAGGGAGAATTTCAGTTTGATCTTCCGGGCTTATAATGAAGGCATCGCGTATCGGTTCGTATCAACAGGAACCCAGGATATTATTGTAAAAAACGAGGAGGCCTCATTCAATTTTGACAAGGATTATCCTGCTTATGTTCCTTATGTAAAAGGAAAATTCAAAGACACCGAAAGCCAGTTCTTCAACTCATTTGAGAATGAATATACATACGCTCCGCTGAGCAGGATGAACAGGGAAAAACTGGCTTTTACTCCTTTGGTGGTTAGCCTGGATAAGGGCAGGAAAATCTGCCTGGCCGAGTCGGACCTGGAAAGCTATCCCGGAATGTTCCTTAGCAATAAGACCGGATCCTTATCGCTCAGTTCCAGTTTCGCTCCATACCCCGCCGCTACAGAACAGGGCGGGCACAACCAGTTGCAGCAGCTGGTGACCTCCCGGCAGCCCTATATCGCAAAGAGTAAAGCGAAATCTAAATTTCCATGGCGGATCATTATCGTTTCTGCAGAGGATAAAGAGTTGACGGATAACGACATGGTTTATAAACTTGCATCTCCTTCGCGGTTAACCGACCTGTCGTGGATCAAGCCGGGTAAGGTTGCCTGGGAATGGTGGAACCACTGGGGGCTGTCGAATGTAGCCTTCGAAGCCGGTGTCAACAACGATACCTATAAGGCATATATTGATTTTGCATCGAAGAATAAGATCGGATACGTGATACTCGATGAAGGCTGGGCAATGAATCTGAAGGCCGACATGTTCAGTATAGTACCTGAAATAGACCTGAAAAACCTGGTCGCTTATGCGAATTCAAAGAACGTGGGCCTGATCCTCTGGGCAGGATATTATGCGTTCGACCGGGATATGGAACGGGTATGCAAGCATTATTCTGAAATGGGGATAAAGGGGTTCAAAATAGATTTTATGGACCGCGATGATCAGCAGATGGTCGATTTTCATTATCGCGCAGCGGTTACAGCTGCAAAGTACGAAATGCTGGTTGACTTTCACGGTACGTATAAACCCACAGGGATCAACCGCACCTATCCGAACGTCATTAATTTCGAAGCCGTTCATGGGCTTGAGCAAATGAAATGGACCGGACCGGAGCTGGATCAGGTTACTTATGACGTCACTATGCCTTTTATCCGCATGGTAGCGGGTCCTGTAGATTATACACAGGGAGCGATGCGCAACGCTACCAGGAGAACACACCGCGGGATTAACGACGAACCGATGAGCCAGGGCACCCGCTGCCGGCAGCTGGCAGAGTATGTCATATTCGAATCGCCCTTAAATATGCTCTGCGACAGCCCCACCAGCTACGAAAAAGAGCAGGAGTGCACCAGCTTCATATCCGCTGTTCCAACAGTTTGGGATAATACAATCGCCCTCAATGGTGAAATTGGCCAATATGTATCCATCGCGCGCCGGAAAGCGGACGTTTGGTATGTGGGCGCCCTGACTAACTGGGATGCACGCAAACTGGAACTTGACTTGTCTTTCTTAGATGAAGGAGATTATATGGCGGAGGTTTACCGGGACGGGGCAAACGCAAACCGTATAGCATCGGATTACCGGAAGGAAACTGTAGCGATTTCCTCAAACCGGAAAATGACTATATCTATGGCACAAGGCGGAGGTTTTGCCATGAAAATATATAAAAAATAAGACCAGATTTATCATGAAGTTACACACACTTACTACTATAGCACTGATCCTTTCATGCTTATTTTTTTCGGATCTGTCCGCACAGCAGACCCTGGTAAATGTCTATGGACGCAAGCTGCAATCATTGAACGGCAAATGGGACGCCATCATTGATTTATATGCACAGGGGCGCGGCAATAAGATTTACCTCAATAAAAAGCCTGAGGGGAAGACTGACTTTTACGAGTATTCTTTTGAAAACGGGCTCCGGTTAAATGTTCCTTCTGACTGGAACAGCCAGGCTCCTGAACTTAAATATTATGAGGGGACGATCTGGTATGCACGCAGGTTCGACGCGCCAAAAGAAACCGGCAAGCGCCTGTTCCTTTATTTCGGGGCTGTCAGCTACCGCTGTCGCATCTACCTGAACGGAAAGGAAATCGGGCAACATGAAGGTGGTTTCACTCCTTTCCAGATGGAAGTAACGAAAGAAGTTAAAGAGAAAGATAATTTCCTCGCAGTGGAAGTTAACAATACGCGGACTACCGATGCTATTCCCGCTATGTCTTTTGACTGGTGGAACTACGGGGGGATTACCCGGGATGTGTTTCTCGTAACTACACCAAATGTGTTTATCGAAGATTACTTCATCCAGCTGGATAAGTATAAAGCTGACAAGATCAATGCACTGGTAAAGCTATCAGAGAAGACCGCCAATGCGGCAGTGACAATCGAGATTCCTGAGCTGAAGATCAGACAGACCCTGAAGACGGACCAAAACGGCGAGGTAAAAACATCTTTTATATCCCGGAAGCTGGAACGCTGGTCGCCTCAGTCGCCCAAACTTTATCATGTTATTGTATCAAGTGTAAACGACAAGGTAGAGGAAACTATCGGCTTTCGTAATTTATGGGTGAAAGGAGAAGATATTTATCTGAATGATAAGCCGGTATTTATGAAAGCTATTTCCTTTCATGAAGAAATACCGCAACGGAAAGGGCGGGCTTTTTCAGAAGCTGATGCATACATGCTTCTTTCGGAAGCCAAAGCACTTGGATGCAACCTGATCCGCCTGGCCCATTATCCGCAGAATGAATACACGGTAAGACTGGCGGAGAAGATGGGTTTCCTGCTGTGGGAAGAAATACCCGTATGGCAGGGCATTGATTTTAAGAATGAAGCGACCCGGGAGAAGGCAGGCAAAATGGCCAGGGAGATGGTCATGCGCGACAAAAACCGCTGTTCCCTGGCTTTCTGGGGAGTAGCTAATGAAACTCAACCTTCGGAAGCCCGGGATGCTTTTCTGAAATACCTGATCGCCAACTGCAAATCGATAGATACCACACGCCTGATAACAGCGGCCTGCGACCTGGTACGATTCGACCGGACGAGACAGGTATTCACGATGAACGATCCTTTTATAAAAGAACTGGACGTAGTGGCAGTGAACAAATATATGGGCTGGTACCACCAGTGGCCTTTAGCTCCGGATAAAGCTAACTGGGATGTGGCCCGCAGAAAGCCGCTGATTATTTCTGAATTCGGGGGTGAGGCGCTTTACGGAAAAACAGGAGACGCCGACGTGGTCAGTTCCTGGAGCGAAGACTACCAGGCTACCCTTTACAGGGATAATCTGGAGATGTTTAAGCATATCCCCAACCTGCGGGGAACAGCGCCATGGATATTATTTGATTTCCGCTCACCCTTTCGCCTCCACCCGACGAATCAGGATGGCTGGAACCGCAAAGGGCTGATTTCGGATCAGGGACAACGCAAGAAAGCCTGGTATTTGATGAAGGAATACTATGACGGCATTAAAACATTTAAATAACACACATAATCCCCATATCAATGAATAACGTAACCTTGACTTTTATAATGGTCCTGGTAGGATTGGCATCCGGCAACGGCCAGCCAAGAAAAGACAAAGAGCAGCCGTTAAAACAGGTTGTTGACCAGGCGTTCGTCCTTGCCGAAAAACAATCTTTATTAATGGCTGAAAAGTACAGAAGCCAGGATGGCAGGCTTCCAAAGACATACGAAAAGGGCAAAGACGTATCTTCTGATTCGCGGTGGTGGTGCAGCGGCTTCTTTCCAGGCTCGCTATGGTACCTCTATGGCAACAATCAAAATCCGGAAATATTGAAGTATGCACGTCTGTATACCGCCAGGGTTGAAAGAGAGAAATATACCACCGATAACCACGATGTGGGTTTTATGATCTATTGCAGTTTTGGCAACGGCTACCGGTTAACTCATGACGATAGCTATAAAGAGGTGTTGCTCACCGCTGCCAAATCGCTGAGTACCCGCTATAATCCAAAGGTTGGACTTATCCGCTCATGGGATCATGATAAAGATAAATGGCAATATCCGGTTATCATCGATAACCTGATGAACCTGGAGCTTTTGCTTTGGGCGGCGAACCAGTCGGGTAACGCCAAATTCAGGGAAATGGCCTTATCTCATGCCGATAAGACCATGAAGCATCATTTTCGGCCGGACTACAGTTCTTATCATGTTGTATCCTATGATACTACTACCGGGCTGCCTCACCTGAAACAAACCCATCAGGGTTATTCAGACCAATCTTCATGGAGCCGCGGACAGGCATGGGGACTATACGGGTATACCTATTTATACCGGGAAACAAAAGATAAACGCTACCTGGAACAAGCTAAAAACATTGCAAACTACCTGATCAATCATCCCAATATGCCGAAAGATTATATTCCATACTGGGATTATAACGCACCTGATATCCCGGATACTTACAGAGACGTATCGGCAGCAACTGTTATGGCTTCAGCGCTGACTGAGCTTAGCGGGTATACCGAAAAGAAGCTTGCGCAAAAATACATGAAGATAGTGGAAACACAAATCAGGACACTGGCTTCACCTGAGTATACCGCCAAACCGAGAGAAAACGGATGCTTCATCCTGAAACATAGTGTTGGGTCTTATCCCGGCAAGTCAGAGGTCGATGTGCCACTCACCTATGCCGACTATTATTACCTGGAAGCATTGAGCCG
>DALYUO010000050.1:0-6540 GCA_031981225.1 Pararcticibacter sp. | reverse complement strand
CGTTTGAAGAAAAAGATTTAAAGCAATTGAGATAGACACCGAGATGAATCATACTATAAAAAGATACTTAAAAAGCATTTTTATCATTCTTTTATTTATACAGATCAACCCACTTAAGGCGCAGACAATTGAGGTCGATCTATCGGGAACCTGGGGATTTCAAACAGACCTGATGGATTTCCGGAGAGGCTCTCTTTCTCCCCGTTACAATCACCTTTTGCAGGGAAAGATTGAACTTCCGGGGATCACCGACGATTACCAGATTGGCTATAAATCGCCTTACCGTTATATTGATCGCCTTACGCGGAAATATGAATACATGGGTCCGGCATGGTACCAGCGGGACATCGAAATCCCGGCATCCTGGAAAGGGAAACGCATATTCATGTATTTCGAACGTACACACTGGCTTAGTTCTATTTATGTGGACACCAAGGAGGTGAGTAAGATCGATTATATAAGCGTACCGCATAATCACGATCTGACTGATTTTGTCAAACCCGGGAAATCACATCGGATCACCGTTTGCATTGACAACAGATTTCAGTACAATACCCATAAATGGAACCATGCCCATACGGAGTTTACGCAAATAAACTGGAACGGAATACTGGGAAAGATGAAGCTGATTGCAGTTGATCCTGTATATATTGATGATATCCAGATTTATCCTAACATATCAGACAAGTCTGTGAAAGTACGGCTGCAAATTAATAACGGCACTAAGAAAGCCATAAACGGCGGCGCTGTATTTAAAATATCAGGAACAAATTACAGCTTGAGCAAGGAGGTTCAGGTGGTCTGCAAAGATTCGGTTACTTTTATCCAAAGCATCATTCAACTGGGTAAAAACATCAAATTGTGGGACGAGTTCAATCCGAACCTGTATAAGATAAGCTGCCAGTTGAAGACCTCAGATGATAAAGTTAACTACCAGCATGAGAAATCCGCGACTTTCGGAATGCGCGAAGTGAAGCAGGGTAAGAATCATGTGCTGATCAACAACCGGCCTGTCCACCTGAGGGGAAATGTTGAAAATGCAGTGTTCCCAAAGACAGGGCATGCCCCGGTAGACGACGCTTCATGGGAGCGGATCATGTTGCTGATGAAAGAGTATGGCATGAATCATCTCCGCTTTCATTCCTGGTGTCCTCCCGAAGCGGCTTTCCGGATGGCTGATAAACACGGGATCTACTTTGAAGTGGAAATGCCGATGTGGGGTAAAGATGCCGAGCCGGATGAAGCCCGCTATAATTTCTTCCGCAGGGAGATCAAGGCCATCTTAAAGGAATATGGCAACCACCCATCATTCGTTCTGTATTGTAACGGAAATGAAATTACCGGCAACTTCGACTTTATAGAAGAGCTTACTGCGGAAGGCAGAAAGATTGATCCCCGCCACTTGTACAGCGGATCTACCGCACGTACACGGGTAAAATCAGACCAGTATTACGTGTCGCAGCAGACTAACAAGGGGCCGGTAAAGGTCTATGAAGGCTTGCCGGAGACGGACTGGGACCGAAATACAGAGTCGGATGTGGATGTGCCCGTGATATCGCATGAATCAGGTCAGCGTTGTGTTTACCCGAACTTCGAAGAAATAAAAAAATATGCCAACAGTCCCGTTGAAGCCCGCAACTTTGAGGTATTTAAAGAAATGCTGGTAAAAAACGGGATGGGAGATCAGGCTCACGACTTTTTCCGGGCATCAGGAGCTCTGACGGTGCTGGAATACAAAGCCGTTATTGAAGCTCTTCTGCGTTCGTCCAAATCAGCAGGATTCCAGCTATTGTCTATTAATGACTTTCCGGGTCAGGGCTATGCTCCTGTGGGAATTCTTGATCCTTTCTGGGATTCAAAAGGCCTGGTTACTCCTGAAAAGTTCAGGGAGTTCTGCGCTCCGAGAGTTGCTTTACTGCGCTATGAGAAGAGTGCGTATTTCAATGATGAGACTTTTAAGGGCAAGGCAGAAGTGTATAACTTCAGTAATTCGGAAATTAAAAATGCTAAGCTGAAGTGGTGGCTGACGGATGCTAACGGTAAGGTTCTAAAACAAGGAAATCTTAAAACGCAAACCATTGCTAATGATAACGTCTCACCTATCGGCGAATTTTCAATAGCATTAAATGATATTGCTGTGGCGCAAAAGCTGACTGTACACCTGTCAGTGAATGACCAGGTTAAAAATAGCTGGAATATCTGGGTGTATCCCAAAAGTAAATCGCTGATGCAGTCCACCGATCAGGTGCTCTACACCACTTTGTATGACGATGCAGCCCAAAAACAGCTTGCTGCCGGTAAAACCGTGGTACTTTGCCCCATGCCCAATAATGTAAAAGGACGAAAATCTATTTTCCATAACCATTTCTGGAATCCTATCATGTTTGCATGGCCACCGATGACGATCGGTTGTCTGATCCACCAGGAAGAACCTGTATTTAAAGACTTTATAACCTCCTATCATACCGACTGGCAGTGGTGGGACATTTTAAACAATGCTAAAGTGATTGAAATGCAGGATACGCCTGGTCAGCTCCGCCCATTTATACAGGGGATAGACAGCTACGATAATAATCAGAAGCTGGGTATCGGGTTTGAAGCCAAAGTGAAGGGTGGCAAATTATTGGTGCTGGCGGTGGATACTCAAAAAGACATGGATAAACGTCCGGCAACGCAACAGCTGCTGCGGAGCATCGACAACTATGTAAAGAGCGACAAATTTGCTCCTAAAGTTGCGGTGGAAGAGTCATTTATCCAGTCATTCTTAACTAATTAACAGATTGATATGATCAGGATATTTGTATTGGGCCTTGTGGTATTTTTTTATACTCCTCTCCTGAGTCAGGAAATCACCCTGGATCAAACAGCTTCTTTAGAGCAGGCGTATATTGATTCCGTAAAGTCGGAAAACCTGCTGCCGATGAATGACCTGAATACAGAGTCGGGATATGTATTATATCAGTCTGAAATTTCAACTGAATCGCAAAGCACGGAACTGGAGCTGGAGAATGTACGTGATTATGCAGCAGTGTATGTAGATGGTAAATTGACGGGAACACTGACGGATAATCAAAAAAAGATAAGCCTCGAAACGACTCCCGGAAAACATCAGCTACAGTTATATGTCGAAAATATCGGCCGGATCACCTATGGCCCCGAGGTATTGGATAACTCGAAAGGGCTGTTCGGAAGCGTCACGCTGAATGGAGAAGAGATCAGAAACTGGACCATCACCCCAATAAATGTGAGGAACTGTCCCGTTAAAAACCTTACTTTCAGCCCGGATACCAACAGCCAGGCACCTTGTTTTTATAAAGGCACCTTTAACCTTAGTGCTGCCCGGAATACGAATCTTGACATATCCGGCTGGGGTATGGGAGAAGTATGGATCAATAATAAATATCTGGGGGCGTACTGGGAGCAGGAAAAACAACAGTCCATAAAAATACAAGCGAGTGATTTGGTGCAGGGCAATAATGAAATTGTTGTCTTTGAATTAAAGAACAATCAGAAAAAAACAATGAAACTATCGGAAACTCCTGTTTTCAAATAGACATACATGCAATTATGAAAAAAACTCTGATATACTGTTTACTGGTTCTGCTTATTCCGACCGCTTCTCCTGCGGCGGGTGATAAAGAAAAACCGCTATACAAAGATCCGAAACAGCCCGTTGAAAAGCGGATTGAAGATCTGTTATCGCGAATGACCATAGAGGAGAAGGTTTTGCAGCTAAATCAATATACCCTTGGAAGGAATGATAATGCGAATAATATGGCTGACCCCGTTAACGATATTCCGGGAGGGGTAGGTTCTCTCATCTATTTCAGCAGCAACCCTGAGCTGCGTAACAGGGTACAGAAAAAAGCAATGGAACAGACCCGGCTGGGCATTCCTATCCTGTTCGGATACGATGTTATACATGGGTATCGCACGATATACCCTATATCTCTGGGCCAGGCATGTTCCTGGAACCCCGGCCTGGTAGAAAAGGCATGTGCAGTGGCTGCCCAGGAATCAAGAATGTCGGGAGTGGACTGGACTTTTTCGCCGATGATCGATGTTGCACGTGACGGGCGCTGGGGAAGAGTTGCAGAAGGGTACGGTGAAGATCCCTATACAAATGCGGTCTTTGCGGTTGCTTCTGTGAAAGGCTACCAGGGCAACGACCTGTCGGGCACAAACAAGGTGGCAGCTTGTCTTAAACATTATATTGGCTACGGCGCATCGGAAGCGGGCAGGGATTACGTCTACACCGAGATCTCCCGGCAAAGCCTTTGGGATACTTACATGCTGCCTTACGAAGAGGGAGTAAAGGCAGGAGCCGCCACTTTAATGAGCTCCTTTAATGACATAAGCGGCGTTCCTGGCTCGGCAAACCACTATACCCTGACTGAGATTTTAAAGAACAGGTGGAAACATGATGGCTTCGTAGTATCAGACTGGGGCTCGATAGAGCAGCTTCGCCCGCAGGGGGTTGCGGCCAATAAGAAAGAAGCAGCCTTGAAAGCATTCAGTGCCGGTGTGGAGATGGATATGATGAACCGGTGCTATGACAACCATCTTGCCGATCTGGTCAAAGAAGGGAAGATCACTGAAAGTCAACTCAATGAGGCGGTAAGACGTGTTCTAAGGGTAAAGTTCAGGTTAGGGTTGTTTGAGCGGCCTTATACGCCAGCCAGTTCTGAAAAAGCGAGGTTCTATCTTCCGGAAAGCTTGAAGATAGCTGAACAGTTAGCTGAAGAATCTATTGTACTTCTTAAGAATAAGGACAAAGCTCTCCCACTATCGAAAGTCTCTAAGTTAGCCGTGATCGGGCCTATGGCAAAAAGCCAATGGCATTTACTCGGTTCGTGGGCTGCGCAGGGTAAGGCGGAGGATATTACGACGATCTATGATGCTTTGCAAACGGAATACAAAGGCAAAGCGGAAGTTTCCTACTCCCTGGGCTGTGATTTTGAAGGCAAAGACAAATCGGGATTTGAAGAAGCAAAAGCCCTGGCTTCAAAATCGGATGTGATCCTGCTCTGCCTGGGAGAAAAGAAAGGCTGGAGCGGCGAGAATGCTTCCCGATCCACCATAGCCCTGCCTGGTATACAGGAAGAACTGGTGATGGAACTTAAAAAGCTGGGGAAACCTGTGATACTGATACTCTCAAACGGCCGCCCACTGGAGCTTAACAGGTTGGAGCCGTTGAGTGACGCTATTCTTACTATGTGGCAGCCCGGCACTCCGGGAGGTAAACCCCTTGCAGGAATCATATCAGGAAGGGTAAATCCGTCAGGGAAACTCTCTATGGCATTTCCTTACTCTACAGGGCAGATCCCTGTCTATTACAACCACAGGCAAAGTGCCAGACCTCACCAGGGTAAGTACCAGGATATACCCAGCACGCCATTATATGAATTTGCTCATGGCCTGAGCTATACCACATTCCAATATGGTGAGATAAAGGTTTCATCTGCAAAACTAAAGCGCAGCGATAAGCTCACGATTGAGGTTCCGGTTACGAATACAGGAGACAGGGACGGCTCCGAAACGGTGCATTGGTTTATAGCGGATCCCGTATCTTCAATATCGCGGCCAGTGAAGGAGCTCAAGTATTTCGAAAAGAAACTGATCAAAAAGGGAGCAACGACTCTCTATCAATTTGAGGTAAACCTGGAGCGGGACTTTGGATTTATAAACGGCGAAGGCAAACGCTTTCTCGAATCAGGAGACTATTATGTGATTGTGAAAGATAAAAAGGTTAAGATTGAAATAGAGGATTAAAGCAATAGTATTGTGCCTGTCGGATTTTTGTCATACTATTGGAGTACAACGAGGGGATCATAAATAAATGAGAAGATTCAGCATTTCAATCTGCTTCTGTTTTTTTCTTTTTCAAAGTGTTCTTGCCGTAGATATTTCGCGATACAGGTTTCATGTCATGCCTGAGACCTCCTATTACGGAGGGATACAAAGTATTGCCAAGGACAGCCTGGGCCGAATCTGGTATACAGGCCCCGATGCAGTATTCATGTATGATGGAAATAGTTTTTATCAATTAAATGAACTGGTTTCCGTCAGTGAACCCAAGTCTAAGTGGGGCTTCGGCTCATTAGTTACTGATAAAAAGGGACGATTATTTTTGGCGACAAACCATGGGCTGCTGAAGTTTAACTATGAACAATTTTCTTTTGACTTAATAGTGCCCGGAAAAATACGGTCCGTATGTTTGCATGATGATGGAATGCTATATATGCTGTCGGGAGATAGCGTACTATCGTATAATCAACCGATGCGGCTGGAATTATAAAAAAACGTGTTCCCGTAGCCGTTACAGGAAACCAGTCTGCCATGTCAAAAAAAATACTTCTTGATCAGGCAGGTATTATTTGGGTAGCAACGCAGATAGGTCTCTTTCTCTATGACCCCATTAAGGAAAGCAGAAGTCTTTTGAAAATGAATTTAAACGATGCTTCTTCGTTGCCGAATAATTCAATATGGACGATCTATCCCGATCCTGACCAGGGAGTATGGATCGGAACTTACGGTGGG
>DALYUO010000049.1:16346-24532 GCA_031981225.1 Pararcticibacter sp. | reverse complement strand
GCCTTATGGCTGCATCTCCGGATGGCGATGGGTTTGAAGCTAAGTTTGAGAATTTCTCGGTGAAGCATCTGCCTGATCAGCGTCGTCTGGAATGGCTCAAGAATCACCAATAATGTGCGATTACAGCCATCGCACTAAGCAAACGCTTCACAACACAGCCGGGACAACCGGCCGTGTTGTGAGCGTAATTTATAATGAACTCATCGCTATCCCGAGAGATCTCATTCGATTTCGACAATCTGTCCGTCAGAATAAACCCTGTCCGACTTCCCTTTTTCTTTTGCGTCATCTGTGAGATATCCTGCCAGCTTTACTACAAACCTGTACTTCTTATCGGGTGTGATTGCTACATCACGTGTGATACCTTCAGCACCTACAATGATAATTTCTTTGTAGATGCCATTTTCTATTTTTTGTATGCTAACTTCCAATGGCCTCCTGAATGCGGGAGATATATTCTGAGGTATTTGCCAATTTAGCCGCACGCTGCTCTGCTGTTTTGTGTAATTTAAGTTTTCTACCTTGGGCAGCGAATGGGGAAACTCCTTTGAATCAACAATGTCGCGATCGTAACAACCTGTAAATGGTATGGCAACAAATGCCACAAGAACTGTTAAAAGTAAATTTTTCATAACTTAAGGTATATCGTTAATATCCTACATTCTGAGTGTAATTGCCTTTTGCCCAATTGATTTGTGGTTGTGGTATGGGAAAGTACTCATCCCGTCCGGCCGTAAAGTGGGCGATGCTCATCCATGAGAATCTGTTCTTTTCGACGGCGAAATATGCATTCATGGTTGGCTCCAGGATACCCCATCGTTGCAGGTCGAAGAAGCGACGACCCTCGCCGGCCATTTCGAGACGGTTTTCCCACTGCAGTGCTTTCCAGGCGAACTCTTTATCCCAGGTACAATTTACCCCCGGTTTATAAGTTTCAATCTTATAATTCAACACAGGAGAACCGTCTTTCCTGACGAGACGGCCGGTGCTGTTAGCGGCGCGTTGACGGATCTTATTTATCAATGGTAGCGCGTCATTCCACTGGTCCAGCTGGATAAGCACTTCGGCTTTCCACAACAGAACTTCGTCGTATCGGATCATCCGCTTGTTCATCGAATTAAACTGCCAGCCGTCATATAGTAAACAGTTACAATCAGGCGGTACCAGTTCTTTGATTGATTTGAAGTAACCGTATTCTGCTCCATTGCGGATGCCGCGTGTTTCGAACAGCAGGTTGGGGTTGTACTTCCAGGGTTGTCCCGGCGCTGCAGCGGTATGGCTGAAACGCGGGTCAAAAGTATTTGTGCTGAAATAAGCGTCAGCCCCGTCTGCATAGCTACTATTGTTGTAAGTGTCAAACAATGGAAGCCCGTTGGAGCCGGTTTTGAACGCGTTGGCCATTGTATAGCTGATCTGGTGAAATCCGCAGCATTGATATCCGCCCCACTGGAAGGGGTGATTCAACCCTTCACTCCGGTTTATTTTACCCCCGGTAGAGCTGCCGTCTTCAATGGAATACTGAATTTCCCAGATAGATTCTTTTGTATTGTTATCGAAGGCGATGTCAAAGTTTTCGGCAAAATCGGCCTGCAGGGCCACCTTTGCGCCTTCCTGAGCTGTGAGCTTATTCAGGTATACCAGCGCTTCGGCTAAGCGGTCTTTGTTTACGTTCACCACGGCATTCCGGTCGTTTTGTTCGTAGGCCATAAACATCAGTGTTCTGGCTACCATAGCGGTGGCTGCGTTCTTGTCTATCCTTCCTTTTTCCGGCTGTGACAGGGGCAGCAAATCTTCTGCAGACTTAAAATCATCGAGTATCCGCTGCCACAGGTACTGGTCGTTTGGCTGATTTTTATCTCTGTTCGGAATAGCCTCAAATTCGACAGAGGTACCAACGACAGTTTCATCAATATAGGGGACGTATTTGAAGAACTGTTTAAGCCTGAAATAAGTGAATGTCCGAATGAATTTTACTTCACCAAGCCTTGCGTTTTTTTGAGGAAATTCTTCCTCTGAGATATTCTGCAGCTTTTGGATAGCAGTATTGCAGCGCTGAATAACCTGATACGATACGTACCACGGAAAATCGAGCGGCCAGCCGTTGGGTGTTACACCCACGAAGGTTTCCATGGCGTGCCAGCCATCACCGTCCCAGGTGCCACCGCCGCCCTTGTAGGAATCGTCGGATCGCATTGAGCCGCTCCACCATAGTGCGAATGGTGAATCCCATGACGGTATGTCGGTCACCCGGGCGTAGGCTGCGGTGACAAAACCTTCCATGTCGCCCGGTTTAGTAAGTAGTGACTCGTCCAGCACTTGTTTTGGCGGGATGTCGAGTGAGTCGGAACAACCGATCATTGTAAATATCAGCGCGATGCAGAATATATTGAGTTTAAACGTTTTCATGATAAAGAGTTTAAAAGGTAACATTAAGTCCAACAGTGGCAAAAAATGGGGTTAGATAACCATAGCCCGGCATTTCCGGATCGAAGCTGGTGAACCGGTCGCTTCCCCACCATTTTTTCAGGGTGAATACATTACGAGCGGAAGCATACAGCCGGAGATTCTGCATTCTCATCTTATTGGATATGGTCTTCGGCACAGTGTAGCCTAATTCGATGTTCCGTAACTTTAGGTAAGATCCATCTTGCACAAAATAACTGGAAAAGCGCTGCTCCGAATTTTGTGTTGAATTGGATATGGCGGGAATATCTGAGTTAGGATTGTCGAATGACCAGGCATCCAAAATACGGGTGGGATGATTCTTTTGCGCCGGGACGGATATGTTCCATAAGTCGGATTCGCGCTTCCATGCATTATCTACTTTATTTCCGAAGACACCCTGGAAAAATACGTTCAGGTCGAAGTTGCGGTAGCTAAGATCAAATCTGCCAACAACGAGGTCATTGACGCCATCTCCCGGATATTTGTTGATAACATTCTCCGGAAGGTTGATCAGTTTAGTCTTGTAGGTGCCTATGTTCGCTGAGATATTATACTGGAGGGCACTTTTGCGGTCGTTACTATAAGCTATCTCAAATTCAATCCCCCGGTTATTCATATCTGCACCGTTGATCCAGGGCTCACCACCTTCGCCCATTGCAGCAATGTAGGGCGTCTGGACCAAGATATCTTTGGTTTTTTTGAAGAAATAGCCAAGCGAACCGTTTATCCGGTTGTTCAGAAAACCGAAGTCCACCGCCAGGTCTGTTTGAGTGGTTGTTTCCCATTTCAACTCTGGATTTCCGAGCCAGGTCCTTCGATAGCCTGAATACAGTGGCCCTGTTTCATTTCCTTCTATCGGATATGAAGTTCCTAAATAGTCGGTTGCAAATGGTGTCGAAGTGTAGCCACGAGGTAGTCCCTGTACACTTCCATTAGCACCCCAACTGGCGCGGACTTTAAGGTTCGATATAAACTTGTGCGCTTGCATAAACGATTCATCGCTAATCCTCCATCCGGCTGAAAAAGCGGGAAACACAGCATACCTGTTATTTACGCCAAAAAGCGATGATCCGTCACGCCGCAAGGTGGCAGAAAACATGTATTTTTGGTCATATACGTAGTTGACTTTACCAAATAAAGAGAGGTAAACATATTCGTCGGCCGAACTGCCAAGCGAATATTTTGTGCCAGTTGTTGCGCCTATATGAGCAAAATCACGATCTTCCAGATAAATTCCCTCTCTTCGTGCTGAGAATCCTTCCTGCACAAATCGTGTATACTCAAAGCCTCCGACAGCATCTATGTTATGCTTTTCTTTGGTTAGATTATAAGACAATGTGTTGGTCCATACATAGCTAAGGGGGTGCGATTGGCTATTCCCCACATAGTTCTCACCATCACTATTTCTACCCCCTGTTTCAGACCATAGTTTATCAACAGATCTGTTGTAAGCATTTCCGTAGTCGACACCGAACTGCGTGCGGGCAGATATTCCTTTCCAGATATCAAGGTCAAGGAAAATATTGCCGATCACTTTGACGTAGTTACTAATATTGTCTTTGTTATCTGTAAGGAGACGTACAGGATTGGTGAAATCGTCAAATCCCGCAGCGCCGGCCCATCCACCGTTTATATCGCGAACAGGAACTGCCGGAGGATCGATCAATGCCCAGCGTAGCTCATTCGCCTCTCTGTATTGCAAATAGGAGAGCGCCAGATTCTCACCAATTTTTAAACGGTTATTTAATAAGCTATATTCAGTATTGGTACGTATCGAATACTTTCTGAAAAAGGTGTGTATCTGTGTTCCTTTATTATCGTAATAGCCAAGGGAAAACAGACTTTTCGATTTGTTCGTTCCGCTGGATATCGTCAATTGGTGGTTAGTCATCATTGCGGGTTGGAGAATCTCGTCCAGCCAATCCGTATCTGAGCCCATCACGGTTTTTTCAGGGTTGAGCCATTCCGCTGGCTTTACGGCGTCGAGTACAGCTCTTCCATTCGCGTCCCTGTGCCAGGTAAAGTCGTAGGTAGCGGGTAACGACATTGGTATACCATATACTGCTTCGTCATAGGCATATGCGCGGAACGTTGCAATCCCGTATTGTTCAGCGTTCATTAATGTAGGCTTGTTATTCACAGAGCTAAGCGCCACGCTTCCATTATAATCAATCTTGGTTTGGCCAATTTTTCCCTTTTTCGTTTGTACCAGCACCACGCCTCCCGAAGCCCGCGCACCGTATATACTCGCTGAAGCCGCATCTTTTAGTACCTGAATGGATTCAATATCTGCAGCATTTATATCCCTCAGATTTAAGTTTTCTGTGGGCATTCCATCTATTACAATTAATGGCCTTACGCTTCCCGATAAAGATGAAAGTCCCCTGATCTGTATATTTACACCTTCGGTAGGGCTACCTCCATTGGTAGTTATATGCACGCCGGCTAGTTTCCCCTGCAGCGACCTCATTGCATTTGCTGAAGGGTTTTTCGCAATATCGCTTGCAGTTGCTATCGCGATTGAGCCTGTAAGGTCTGCTTTCCGCTGAGTCATGTAACCAATGTATACTTCCGAAAGCATAGTCCCGTCATCCTCCATTGACACATTGAGAACAGCCAGCCCATTAACAGAGCGCTCTATAGATTTTTTGCCCAAATAGGAAAACACGAGTATGGCTTTTTCTGATGAGATCTTCAGTTCATATTTTCCCGCTTCATTAGTTACCGCACCCACTGTTGTGCCTTTGATCCGGACGCTGGCGCCCGGAAGCGGTTCGTTGGTTCCGGCTTCTGTAACTGTTCCCTGAATTACCCTATCCTGGCTCAGCGTATGAGCCATATTTGCAGCGCTGGCATGGACAGCAGGGCCTAGAAGTAAGCAGGCCAGTATTTTGGCCATGGTATTATGGAAAACTTTCATAGCATATTATTTCGGTTAGTAATTCTGATAGCTTGACTAGTTGGTTAATCGTTTAAGCAAATTTGCTTTAAAAAAAATGCCCTTTAATCGTATAATTGGACGTTAATAGGCGATCTGATAGAGAAATTCGATTTCATGAGCGTTATAATTGGTTGATAATAACAATAATAAGCTTAAACGATTAAATAAGCAAATTTTATTTATTTTCCTGAAGTGACACGTGTTGACGCACTCTGGAGTTCGCCCGGCAGGGTACATTGATATGCACTGGCAATAGGGTACTAGCGAGCATTAATAATACCCGTGTTGCCAGTATAAGTTATGCTAACCATTATTCGGCAACCTGCCCCTAACTCTTTCCGTATAATCGTTTTGTTGGCTTAAGTGCTGAGAATGACTGGTATTCTGCTGCGGAGTGTTAATTTATCAATGTAAAACTTTTGAGACAATTTGTTGAATAATTGAGATTTAATGGCTTATCAGAATCCTACTAAAACGTTTTATTTGATCCTGATTAATAACTAACTCATTTCACCTTGAAGAAGGGTGAAATATTGAAATCTAAAAGTCTTTTATATGAGGAAAAATTTACTTAATCATCGAGTTACTTTTCGATGTCTCGTGGGGAGTGCCCTCTCCCGGTTTCTTAAACATGATGTCGCGAGGTCCATCTCTGCTGGGTGGATGACCGATAAGCGAATTGTCGCGGCTTCAAGGCTCGCTCTATAGTTGAGCTGTAAATCTTAAAATTCTAAGAATAAATTTTAACCAATAATCATATTTTATGAGAGCTATCAGAAAAAGCGGTAGCCGGCTAATATGCTGGATGCTATCGGCCTTTATCGCACTTAGTTTTGGATTGGGGAGCTGTAAGGATGACAAGGGGGTCGACTCCGAAGCACTTCCATTCGACCCGTCAAAGCCTGTAGTCGTAAGCGACTTTATACCGAAAACGGGAGGCAGTGGACAAAAACTCGTTATTTATGGACAAAACTTCGGAAATAACTTGGAAGATGTATCGGTATTTATCGGCGGAAAAAAGGCTGTTGTGATCGGAGTGCAGGGCGATGCAATCTATTGTTTTGTTCCGGGACAAGCCTATACCGGCGAAATTGAAGTGCGTGTGGGGGATCAGAGTAATGCTGCTATAGGAAAGGCAGAAGTGCCGTTTGATTACATACGCAAGAAGGTGGTGTCAACCGTTGCCGGATATAGAAATGACAGGGGAGACGAACCCTGGAGAGATGGAAAATTCAAAGACCCTATTCAGAATAATATGGCGAGTGGGTTCTGGGAAGACTCCTTTATGAAGTTCGATCCCCAAAATCCCAAACATCTTTGGATGACGTTTGACAACAACAATGGTCTTTACCTCATCAATTTTGAGGACAGTACTATCACAAAAAAACGCTCGGATTTTGACCGCCCCCGCAGTTTGGATTTCACCGTCGATGGAAACTATATGATCGTTGCACAGGACAGGGGTGGCGACAATGACGAATCAACATTGTTATTATCACGTGCAAAGAACTGGACGGACAGGGAACCGCTTACAAAGTCCAAGCAGTGTAACGGAGCGTCCGTCCATCCTAATGGCGAAATGTATTTTAACAGCTTTGGTAAGGGAGAGTTTTATCGCTTTGACCTGAATCAATATTTCAACGGCGGACTTGGAAATAAGGCATTTGAACAGTTGTTTGTGGTGCAGGATCCAGGATGGGAATATAAGATCTTTATCCATCCGACGGGCGACTACGCTTACATTGTTGTGATCAATAATCATTATATCCTTCGAATTGATTATAACAAAGAAAAGAAGCAGTTTAATCAGCCATATCTCGTATGCGGTAAACTCGGCAGCACGGGATATGTGGATGGGGTAGGCACGTCTGTCCGTCTTAATACTCCCTACCAGGGCGTGTTCGTAAAAAATAAGGCTTACGTTGCAGAAGGAAAGCAAGATCAATACGACTTTTATTTTACTGACAAAATGAATCATGCGATCCGCGTTTTGTCGCCTGAGGGAAGCGTAACGACCTTTGCCGGAAGAGGAAGCTCGAGTATCAACTCCAATCCCTGGGGATATGTCGACGGAGATCTGCGTCAGGATGCAAGGTTTGACAGGCCAACAGGACTTGCCTACAATGAGGCAGAAGATGCATTTTACATCGGAGACCGGGAGAATCGCCGCATCCGTAAAATAGCATTAGAAGAAATGACTGTAAAGTAATTAAAGAATAATTAGAATGGAATTATGAACAGATTCGTACTAATATGTATGTTGCTCCTCTGCATCAGTGCTGCTGCGCTGGCACAGGAGACAGTTGAGGTAACCGGTGTGGTTACCGATGTAAAAAGAGAACCGCTAATTGGGGTAAGCATCTCTGTATTGGATGCACCTGGATTGGGTACAACTACCGATGTAAACGGTAGGTATAAAATCAAAATGGAGCGGTATAAGAAGCTCAAATTCTCTTATATCGGTTTTGACAGTCAGGAAATTCTTGTAAAAGATGCCTTTGTTATTAATGTGACCCTGAAGGAATCGGAGTCAAGCGTGCTGAATGAAGTTGTGATTACGGGTACTGGTGTTCAGAAAAAAGCTTCGTTGACGGCTGCCGTCACCACCGTTAATGTAGCTGATCTAAAATCAAATCCGACCTCTAGCATCTCAAACGCACTAGCGGGAAATGTACCGGGAGTAATGGCTATGATGCGGTCGGGTCAGCCCGGAAAAAATATATCTGAGTTCTGGATCCGCGGAATTTCCACTTTCGGGGGGGATCAAGTGCTTTGATTCTGGTAGATAATATTGAACGTA
>DALYUO010000049.1:3387-16336 GCA_031981225.1 Pararcticibacter sp. | reverse complement strand
AAAATCGATGAGATAAATATCGAAGATATCGAGTCGTTTTCTGTGTTAAAGGACGCTGCGGTGACAGCCATTTATGGGTCGAGAGGTGCAAACGGCGTTATCCTGATCACCACAAAACGCGGGAAACAGGGTAAAATTAGTATTAACTTCAAAGATGAGAATATCTATAACACCCGGACGGTAACACCAGAATTCGAAGACGGTGCTACTTATGCCAGCCTGATAAACGAAGCGCAGATCACACGTAATAAACCGGCTGTTTTCAAACCCGAAGAACTGGAAATTTTTCGTCTGGGCCTTGATCCGGATTTATACCCTAATGTCAACTGGAAAGATCTCTTACTGAGAGATGGAGCCATGACTTATCGGGCCAACCTGAATCTGAATGGTGGAGGGTCCACGGCCCGTTACTTCCTTTCGGGAAGTTATGTAAGCGAAGGGGGGATGTACAATATTGACGAGACGCTTAAGGATGATTACAATACCAATGCAAATTACAGACGCTGGAACTATCGGTTGAATACGGATATTGACATCACAAAAACAACTGTGGCGAAAGTGGGTATAGCAGGATCTCTTGGCAAGCGGAACAGTCCGGGATTGGGTGATAATGATTTCTGGGGCTCTCTTTTCGGATATTCTCCTATAGGTACGCCGGTAACGTACTCTAATGGAAGGGTACCTGCTTACGGTTCTGGGGCGGCTCTAACCAATCCATGGGTATTGGCCACTCAAACGGGCTTCAATGAGAATTGGGCAAACAGAATGCAGACGGATATCACTCTTGAGCAGAATTTTGACTTTATAACAAAAGGTCTTCGCTTCAGGGGTATTATAGGATTCGACACTAATAACGATAATACGATATTTCGTCGTAAATACCCTGAGCAATGGCGTGCAGACGCGAGGGATGCCCAGGGGAACCTGGTTTGGCAGCATATATCTGACCCCCGGGAAATGTTTCAGGAAAGTTCTGCCGGAGGTGAGCGACGAGAGTTCGTTGACTTGATGTTTAATTACGACCGTGGCTTTGGAGATCATAATTTTGGGGCAGTTGCCAAATTTACCCGCGATGCTCTGATAGGAACGGTTAACCTCGGTGAGGATATTAAAAATGGAGTAGCGAGACGGAATCTCGCTTTAGCCGGCCGCACATCTTATAACTGGAAGTCCCGTTATTTTGCAGACTTTACTTTTGGTTATACAGGTTCAGAGAACTTTGCTCCGGGAGAGCAATTTGGATTTTTTCCTGCTGTCTCATTTGCATGGAATATATCAGAAGAGCCTTTCATTAAAAATAATCTGCCCTGGATGAATCTGTTCAAGATACGCTATTCGCATGGTAAAGCGGGTAACGACCAGCTGGGAACTCGTTTTCCTTATTTGTACACTACCGGTGGGGCACCTGACGATGGGTATCGGTGGGCGGATTATGGCATTGAAAGAAACTATGGAGGAATGAGGTATACTCAGGTGGCTTCTCCTTACGTTACATGGGAGGTTGCAGTTAAGAAGAACCTGGGCTTTGATCTCTCCCTTTTCAGAGACAAGATCGGCGCCAACCTTGATTTCTTCGACGAAAAGCGTACCGGCATATACATGCGTCGTGAATATTTGCCAGCGATAGTTGGTTTAGAGAGCACCCCTAGTGCAAACGTAGGAGAAGTAAAATCGCGTGGCTTTGATGGCCGTTTCGAATATAAAGAGAGAGTTGGTGAATTTAACATTACAGCAAGAGGAAACGTTACCTATAGCAAAAATGAAATATTAGAAAGAGACGAGCCCAATAATGTTTATTCGTATCAAAATCAGTCGGGCTACCGCGTAGATCAGTCCAGGGGACTGATTGCTTTAGGAATGTTTAAGGATTATGACGAGATCCGGAATAGCCCGACTCAAATGTTTGGGACCTACCAGCCTGGCGACCTCAAATACAAGGATGTCAACGGTGATGGTGTAGTTGACGACGGTGACCGCGTGGCCATCGGCGCCACGAGAAAGCCAAACCTTATCTACGGGCTGGGAACTTCTGTTAGCTGGAAGGGACTGGATGTCAATGTGCACTTCCAGGGTGCCGGAAAGTCGACGTTCTCTACTTATGGAAAGACCGTATTTGCGTTTAGCGAAGGGGAATGGGGACAAGTTATGAAGGGTGTGATGGGAGATAACCGCTGGATCTCTGCTGATATTTCAGGAGATCCCTCTACAGAAGATCCAAATGCATCCTATCCGCGACTGAGTTTTGGTGGAAATGCTAATAATTATAGAGAGTCGACGTTTTGGTTGCGTGACGGCCGGTATCTTCGTCTAAAAACAGTGGACATTGGTTATACACTTCCGAAGCGAATAGCGAACAGAATAAAGACCAATACCATTCGTGTTTTTGTTGTAGGTTCCAACCTGGTAACCTGGTCGAAGTTCAAACTCTGGGATCCCGAACTGGCGAGCCCGCGGGGGGAAGACTACCCGCTGCCTAAATCAATTACTTTAGGCCTGAATGTTAACCTGTAAATTGAGAAAAGATGCAAAAGAAGATATATTTTGTGCTATCATTTATGCTCGGTGCATGCGTGCTTTTTTCCTGTAAAGATGCGCTGAAATCCGATCAATATTTCAAAGACCGGCTTACTACCGAAAAAGTATTTAAAAGTAAGGTGTATACAGAAGAATGGCTGGCACACGTATACGATGAATTTAAAGATATCAATGCTGATGTAGCAAGTAAAGGCAACACTCCTCATTGTTTTGCCGACGATATGTTTTACGGTGACAGGGATAAGGAATTTGACCCATCGAAGAATGAGATTTCGTATAACATGTTCAAAATGGGCCAATATACTGAAAATGATAAACAGGGCACATGGACCCAGTGCTACCGTGGAATACGTAATGCGTCAACTTTCATCCAGAATGTGTACATGAACACGGAAATGACTCCTGAGGAAATAGAAGACTACAGAGGTCAGGCGCGTTTTGCCAGAGCTTATCTCTATTGGCTGCTGCTTCGGAAGTACGGGCCTATTCCCTTGTTGCCTGACGAAGGAATTGACTACACGGATAGTTATGCTGAGTTAGCAACACCACGCAGCACGTATGAAGAATGTGCTGATTATATAGCCAATGAAATGCTCCAGGCAGCGAAAGAAATGCAAACTTTAGGTATGCGACGGGGGCAGGATGGGTCGGCCCGGGCGACCTGCGGAGCTGCACTGGCTACCCGTGCTAAAGTTTTGATTTACGCTGCAAGCCCTCTGGCTAACGGTAATAAGGCGAGCTTTGCTGCCAGATTAACTGACGATAC
Source organism: Pararcticibacter sp. (assembly GCA_031981225.1). Taxonomy (GTDB): domain Bacteria; phylum Bacteroidota; class Bacteroidia; order Sphingobacteriales; family Sphingobacteriaceae; genus Arcticibacter. Next base: position 13,035 of record DALYUO010000049.1, on the reverse strand, counting down.
TGGCAAACGTCTGCTTTCTGAAGACTATAAAGAGGAAAAGTGGGCTAAGGCAGCCGCTGCTGCCAGAGACGTGATTGAGCTGGGCGTATATAATCTTTATACTGCACCGCTTCAGTCGACAGGATCAGATGCTACTGTTATACCGCCCAAAGACAACAATTTTTCAGAGAAAAGCTGGCCTCTAGGTTGGGCGAATATTGATCCTGCCAGGTCTTATGCCCAGGTGTTTGATGGTACTCTGCAACCATCGGGAAACCCTGAACTGATATTTACCAGAGGGACTAATCAACCGAGTGAAAGTATCGCTCAAATGGTTGCCCACCAGTTACCCCGCTCTGCAACCGGATGGAATACGCACGGACTAACGCAGAAGCTGGTTGATGCCTATTATATGAACGATGGAACGGATGCTCCTGGAAAAGATAAAGAGATCGGGCGCGGAAACGGTTCGGAACGCGTCAGCGGCTATGTAAGCCAGGACGATTACAACAAAGGATTGTACAAACCTTTGAGACCAAATGTCTCTTTGCAATATGCGAATCGTGAACCACGCTTCTACGCCTCTGTTGCGTACAATGGCAGTTTTTGGACCTTACTTAATGAGCCGGAAGCCGTGAATCGTAATCAGCAGGTATTTTATTATATTGATGATAATAAGGGAAATGGAATGAACTCCGCCAATGCCTATTGGCTGCGTACAGGTTTTGGCGTTAAGAAATTTGTTCATCCAAGTGATACTTATCAGGGAGGAGCTGAGAGCCGAATCGTGCAGAAAGCGGAGCCTGCTATTCGTTATGCAGATATTCTTCTTCTATATGCAGAAGCGTTGAACGAACTTGACGGGTCTTACAACATCCCGTCATGGCGCGGTGAGAATTACACCATCAGCCGTGACATAGCTCAGATGCAAAGGGGTATCCACCCGGTGCGGATCCGTGCGGGTGTGCCTGATTATCCAGTGAGTGTTTACAACAGCAAAAACGAATTGAGAAAGGCCTTGAAACGGGAACGATTTATTGAGCTTATGGGTGAAGGGCAGCGCTATTACGACTTGCGCCGTTGGATGGATGCGCCTGTAGAAGAGTCTTTGCCAATTTATGGCTGTAATGTGATGATGGGTAGCCAGGAAAAGGACCTTTTTCACAGGCCTGTTGCCGTATGGACTCTCAAGACAACCTTTGCCGACAAGATGTGGTTCTGGCCGATCAGTCTAGATGAACTTAAACGTAACAACCGGCTTACGCAAAACCCGGGATGGAACTATAACGATTAAAAAAATGATAATATGAAAAAGTCATATATACAGATCTTCTTATTCTCGCTATTAATAATCTGCAGCTCGTGCAATGACGAATGGAAAGATGAACTGTACGGCAGATATATTGGATTTAAAGCTCCTTTGGCAAGTGAAGGCGTGACCAATATCTTTGTACGCTACAAGGAAGGTGAGAAGACCACTTTTCTGCAGCCTTTAGTAGTCAGCGGATCAACTGTGAACGATAAAAACATTACGGTACACATAGGGTTAGACCCCGATACACTGAACGTTCTGAACTATGAACGCTTTCAGAGCCGCGAGGATTTTTATTACAAGGAGTTGAGCAGCCAGTATTTCTCCATGCCTTCAACAGTAGACATTAAAGCGGGAGAGGACATGGGGTACCTGCCAATAGATTTCACATTTAATGGCATTAATCTCGTAGATAAGTGGGTGCTCCCCCTGACAATTCAGGACGACCCTTCTTATGGCTATACCGCGCATCCACGGAAAAATTACAGGAAAGCACTTTTGCGTGTTAATCCCTTTAATAGTTATTCTGGTACTTACAGCGGGACCGCCTTAAGAACAGCCATGGTCGGTCGCGAGAATCAAACCGTTCTCGTTAAAAATGAGATCCGGAGCTACGTTGTAGACGAGAATACAATCTTCGTCTATGCCGGGATTGTTGATGAAGAACGGAAGGACCGTCGTAATTATAAAGTTTATATAACCTTTAGCCCTACAGGATCGGTAACTTTACATGCTGATAATCCGTCTCTTAAATTTAAGGTTAACAGAGACGCGAGTTATACTATCCTGGAAAGCATGGACGCGACGATTCCCTACCTGAAGCACCGTTACATTACCATCAACAATATAGACTATAATTATACAGACTATACGACGAATCCAGGTATTACCACTGATTTTAGGGTTTCTGGATCTTTGATCTTAGAACGGAAGCTCAATACTCAGATTCCTGACGAGGATCAGGCGATACAATGGTAGTAAAATGGAAGGTCGCGTTATTATAGCAACCTTTCTAAAGAACAATTGGCAATCCCTTTGGCGCAACCTTACTCTTAACCGGGCAGGCTGCGTCAGAGGGGTTTCTTCATTTAATGCAAATGCAATTGTATGATTTGCTTCTGTCAAAACACATTCTGAATTACCGAGCAGATAGACAGTTTTAGCAAAGTAAATTGACGCTCTAAACAAAATCCACTATTTGAAAGGCGGCTAATTTTGTTATTTAAATAAAACACTATTATGAAAATGACAAAAAATTATTCTCAAGGCGTCTTGCAAATGTCCTTTCCGCTTCAGCGATCCGGCTTCTATCATCGCGATGCGAAACATTCAGCCGATGCATTTAGAATATCACCATTTCGCTTAACTCCTAAAATCGTTTAGGCGAGTTAAGCGAAGAATCGACTCAAATAATCTTCAATATTGACTAAATTGCAATAGTATTCGAAAACGGGTAACGTTAATTTACGCTTCCTCTTTTAAAAAAAGTGGCCTGGCCAATACATTTATTGAAGAGTATGGATCATATCTCAAAATATCTTACAAAAGAAATCAAGCTCTCCAGCTATGAAGATAAATTGTTCAAGTCGGATATAATATTCGATGACCATATGTTGATCTGGTTCATTTCTGGTGAAACTAAGATCATACAGGCTGATGCCTCTTTTTACTTCAAGGCGGGAGATATTTTTTTAGTTCCCAGGAATGTACTGGCTACAATAATCAATTATCCCAAAAATGGACAGCCGCATAAAACGGTTGTGATGCATCTGTCGCAAAAAAGACTGAAGGAGTTTTATGCAGGGATTGATGTAAGCGAAAAAAAAACAAGGGCCCATAAGATAATCAGTTTTAATAATCATCCCTTTTTAGAAAGCTGCCTTGCTTCGCTAATACCATATTTTGATGTGGAGGGAGAGTTTCCTGAGAATATAGCCTCATTAAAAATCACGGAAGCCATCAGTATTTTAAGGGAAATAGATAAAGATGTCGATTGTCTGCTGGCCAACTTCGACCAGCCCGGAAAGATTGATCTGGTTGATTTTATGCAGCGGAATTTTATGTTTAATATGTCGCTGGAGAAACTTGGTTATCTGACAGGTCGAAGCTTGTCAACCTTCAACAGAGACTTCAAGAAATTCTTTAATGTTACCCCACAAAAATGGCTGACTGAGAAAAGACTTGAATTGGCCTACTATCAGTTAACTGCAAAGAAGAAAAAGCCAACTGAGGTTTATCTTGAAACAGGCTTTGAAGATCTTTCTCACTTTTCTTTTGCCTTCAAAAAGAAGTATGGGATCGCTCCAAGCCAATTGAGATCTCATGGGTCGGAGGTATGATATAGGCTTAATTAAATAATCTATTTTTAAAAAGAGAACGTATGAAAAACAAACAAATTCTAAGGGTGCTCACAATCATTTTAATGATTGTTACTGGTAACGGCTACGGTGTATATTCACAGGAGCAAAATGCTAATCGCGCTATTAAGAACGTTGTGCTTGTACACGGCGCTTTCCTTGACGGATCGGGTTGGGAAGGTGTGTATCAGGAATTAACCCAAAAGGGGTATAATGTTACTGTCACTCAACATACCTTACGGGACTTCGATGATGATGTTGCTGTTGTTGAGAAAGCCATTAGTCAGCAGGAAGGACCATGCATCCTCGTAGGGCATAGCTATGGTGGGGTAGTGATTTCGGCGGCGGGTAACCATCCAAAAGTGGCCGGCCTCGTATATATTGCAGCACATGCCCCTGATGCAGGCGAGTTGAGAGCCGATCTTGTGAAGAAATACCCATCGGCTTATAAATCACTTATTAAGGGCGACGATGGATTTGACATCGTAAACCCGGCAAAGTTTGCAGAAGATTTTGCCGCCGACCTTCCCCCAGAGAAAGCTGCTTTCATGGCGAATGCGCAGGTTCCAACCGCCGACAAAGTATTTCGTGCAGTGGTCCAAAAGCCTGCATGGAAAAACAAGCCCAGCTGGTATATGGTGGCTGATGCTGATCGTATCATCAACCCTGATCTGGAGCGATTTTATGCTGGTCGCGCTAAAAGTAGAAAGGTGGTTGAAATAAAGGGCGGCAGTCATGCCATTTATGCATCGCGTCCTAAAGAGGTTGCTGCGCTTGTTATCGAAGCGGCAAACGACGCTCTAAAGAGCAAATAACGACTGCAGGCGATATCTCTCCGGATATAGTGTCAGTTATTTCTTCATTGCATATTCTGACGGCGACATACCAAACTGCTTGCTAAAGTTCCTGCCGAAATGGGTTTGCGAGTTATAACCTACCATGTCTGAAATCTCATATATCTTATAATTGCCCTCCCGAAGGAGCTCTGCTGCTTTTTTTAAACGGGCTATATTGATAAGTTCATTGGGAGTGAGATCGGATATTGCCTTTATTTTTCGATATAGGGTGGGGCGGCTCATATTCATCATATCCGCCAGGTGCTCTACGTCAAGGTCGATATTAGCAAGGTTTTTATAAATGGTATCGTTCAGCTTCTCCAAAAAGTTTTCGTCGGCTTTCGAATAAGCCATTGTTTTAATATGTACCAGCGGCGAACTGGCAAAATACTGACGGATCTTATTCCGGTTGGAAAGCAGGTTTGCTATCTGCACTTTTAAATATTCAGGAGAGAAGGGTTTCTCAATATAGGCATCTGCTCCCAGTTCAAGGCCTTCGATCTTAGATTGAAGGGTGTTTTTGGCTGTGAGAAGGATGATGGGAACATGGCTGTACTCGAAGTTCGACTTTATGATTTTACAAAGTTCGAAGCCGTCTATTATCGGCATCATGATGTCGCTTACAACCAGTTGAACGGCTTCTTTAAGCAGAATATCAAGTGCTTCTTTTCCATCATAAGCTTTTAAAATAGAATATTTATCTTCCAGATCATCAGAAATGAAATCCAGAATCTCCTCGTTATCGTCCACAAGGAGGATCAATGGTTTCGTTTCCTGGTTAGTTAAATCCTGCATGTCGTAAATATTAATCCCGCTTTAGTCCTGCCGGTAAATTTAATATAAAAACATTCAATGTGCTATCATTCGTATCAAGAGTTAATGATCCCTGCAGTAATTCAGTCAGGGAGCGGGAAAGAGCCAGGCCAATACCGGCACCTGTCTGCTTGCGGGTTTCTTTGATCCTGAAGAATGAGTCGAAGATCTTATCTTTCATATCTGCCGGGATATGGTAGCCATCGTTCTTAACCAGAATGGTGAATTCATCCTTATCTTCATTTATCGGCGAGAGAGAAACGATAACCAGCGCTTCGCTATATTTTATCGCATTGGAGATCAGGTTGCTTATTATCTTATTGAAGGCGTCTACATCCGTTGATACATAAACAGGCTCTGCAGGAACGTCAATTTGAAATGTAATTTTCTTTTGTTCAGCAGCAGATTCAAATCGCTGATGCAAATCATGCAGCAATGATACGATATCGATATTGCTGAAGTTGAGGCTGAAACTGTTTGTTTCCACCTGCCTGAAGTCTAGTAATTGCTCGGTTAGTTCCAGCAGGCGGCCTGTATTCCTCTCCATGATCAGGAGGTTCTTTTTGATGTAGGGCACTTCATCAGCTTTATTAATGATGCGCTCCATTGGTCCTTTAATTAAAGTGAGAGGAGTGCGGATTTCATGTGCTACATTAGTGAAGAAGTTGATTTTTGCCTGATACACTTCCTGTTCTTTTTTATGTGCCAGAAGTTCTATTTTCCGCCGGTTCTTTTCTTTAACCTTTCTGTCGTATCTCTTAATGATATAATAAAAAACTGCCAGCAGAATCAACACGTAGATGAGGTAAGCTGCAGGACTTTTCCATATCGGAGGAAGGATGACTACGACCAGTTTGGTATCGGTTTTATTCCATTGCCCGCTGCTGTTTGAAGCTTTGACGTGAAAAGTATAAGTACCGGGTCCCAATCCGGTAAAATAGGCCTGCCTGTTTGTTTTTAGATAAATCCAGCGACTATCGAGCCCCTCGAGTTTATAAGCATATTCGGCCATTTCGGGAGCTGTAAAGCTCAATGCAGCGAACTTTATATTAAATGACGACTGATCATAAGTGAGTACGATGGTGTCTGTTAAGATAATTGATTTTTTTAAGGGCGAATTCTCTTTATCCACAGGCAGCTCTTTGTTATAGACCTCGAAACCTGTAATATAAACCGGCGGGATATACGTGTTATCGCTGAACTTATCCGGGTTGAAACGGATCATTCCTTTAACGCTTCCAAAATACATATAGCCGTCGGTGGTGTCTTTATATGCTGAATTATAGTTGAATTTGTCGTTCAGCAATCCGTTTGACTTTGTATAGGTTGTAATCTTTTCTGAAAAAGGATTAAAACATACAAGTCCCTTTGACGTGCTTATCCATAAATTTCTTCGCGAATCCTCCAGTATGCTGAATACGAAGTTGCTGGGCAATCCTTCATTAATAGTGTAGCTTTTAAATGTATTTGAGCTGGCCATATACTTGCATAAGCCGCCGCCGTCTGTAGCCAGCCATATTGTTCCGCCGGCCGATTCAAGTATTCTGTTAACCCTGTTGCTGTTTAGGCTATTACTTTTTTTCGGATCGTTTTTGAAATGACTTTTTTCGCCGGTGCGGGTATTGAGCCGGATCAGTCCGTCCCTAATAGTGCCAATCCAGAGATTGCCGCTATGATCCTCCAGGATGGAATAGACAAACGTGCGATAATCGTCATCAAAGAGATGAACCTGTCTGAAGTTGTTCTTTTGTTCGTTATAAAGATACAGACCTATCGTTGTTCCGATAAAAGTTTTACCCGTTTTGGTTGTAAGAAAAGTAACTATAAAATTGCTTTTTAATTCATCGGGATCTTCTCCTGAATCGTAATGCCGGATCACCTTGTTTGTTCGGATATCCATAATATCCAAACCGTGCTCAAATGTCCCAATCCACAGCTCGTTGCCTTTAGCAAGAAGACCATGAATGTTGGTGTACGAAATGTCCGTCTTCGAGCCGGTTGGTGAAAAATGAGTAAATACGCCTGTTTTAGGATTGAATTTATTTAGAGCAGCGTCCTCGGTACCTACCCATATATTGCCGTAATCATCTTTGCAAATTTCTCTGACTGCGTTTCCGCTAATAGAACTGTCGCTATTCGTGGGGAAGAACTTTTCAAAAAGGTTGTACTGCCTGGGATAGTAATTTACTCCACCAAAGAAGCTGCCTACCCAGATTCCGCCTTCCCTGTCTTTGCATAGAGTGTAGACGGCATTGTCGGACAGGGAGTAAGGATTTACGTTGTCTTTTACAAGGTTTACATATTTTCTTGTAGAGAGATTATATAAAAATACCTACCTCCGTAGCTATCCAGTACTCGTCTCCTGCGACATGCAGGAAATCCCTCACATAAATTTCAGACTTGTTTTTATTATGCGTGAGGATGTCCTCATATGTTTTACTTTCTTTGTTAAAGAGTTTGACGCCCTGGTTTGACGTTCCCAGCATAAGATATTTCCCGGCATCATATATCTTTAAAATATATCGCGCTTTAGCCGGCCTCGAATGATTGAAAACATCGTAAGACTTAAATGATTTGTTTTTTATGTTTAACTCTCTGACCAATCCAGCAGAAGTACCTACCCATATAGAGCCGTCAGGACTTACACATAAAGAGGATGCATCCATTATGCTTTTTGTATCATAAAGATGAAGTTTGTTCCGGGCTGGGGTATAACGGAATATTTTTGAATCCGACATAAACCAAACGTCTCCGTATTTGTCGGTGTTAAGATTGGTTATTACCAGTCCCAGGGTTGATTTTACAAGTGTAAAATTTTCAGATATCGTATTATACCGGTACAGGCCGTTTCCGGTACCTACCCACAAGGTTCCCTTATTATCTTCAATCAAGCTGTTTACCATGCCGGTGCCGATACTTCCGGGATCGTCTTTATCGGGCCTGAATACTTTAAATGTGTAACCGTCAAAGCGGTTTAATCCATCAACGGTGCCAAACCATAGAAAACCATGTTTGTCCTGAAGACTAGCGGAAATTGTATTTGTAGAGAGGCCGTCTTCTACTTCATAGCGTTTGAAGTAATACGGCTGCGCGCTTAAGGATTCATTAAACGCAAAATATATCAATAGAAAGAATTGGAATGAAAGTTTCAATTAATTTAAAGGCTACAACTGCAAACTTATAGAAAATTGCTTTAGATACAATCGCTTATACTCCGGTTGCCAATAAATTTTTAATCTATCTTTATGTAAATAAAAGGGTTATACAGACGAGGGGACCGAAATGCTGAAGACGGCAAAGCATGGACGCTAAGTGGTGGCTTACCATTCTGAGGCATTTCTGAAGCGGATTCAGTTCTTTGAGACAAAATAGAGATATTTTGAGACAAAAAACGTAGCAAAGCTTTTCCAAATGATTTTATTTTGGATTTTTAACGATTGCGACACACCAGAACCGTTACATGCAGAATAGCATGCAAGGTTCAACAACTTTCCAATAACCTTATCGTAATAGCGGACCGGGTTGTAAAAGGCTTATAAACACACATTTGATGAAATATATTATTGTTCTTTTATTCGTTAGCAAGCTGGCTGTTGCTCAAACGCCTGACCTGGTAAAATATGTCAACACACTGCAGGGAACCAATTCGAAACATGAATTAACGCGCGGTAATACGTATCCTACTACAGCCCTTCCTTTTGGAATGAACACCTGGACCCCACAAACCGGTCGAAATGGTGATGGCTGGAAATATCAGTACTTTAAGAAGACGATCAGAGGGTTCCAACAGGCGCATCAGTGCAGTTCGTGGAGTAACGATTATGCAGTATTTTCTTTCATGCCGGTTACCGGGAATCTTAAGGTAAACGAAGAAGAAAGGGCCGCTGGCTTCAGTCACGATAACGAAATTGCGCGTCCTAACTATTATAAGGTAAAGCTTGATAACGGCATCACTACAGAGATGTCGCCTACGGAACGCGGGGTTCATCTTCGTTTCTCGTTCCCTAAAGGCGGAAAGAGCTATTTAGTTCTGGACGGCTACACAAAAATGAGCATGGTAAAGATCATTCCTTCAGAACGGAAGATCATCGGATATGTTAATAACGGACATTATGTACCTGAAAATTTCAGGAACTATTTTGTAGTGGTATTTGATAAGCCTTTCAAAAGCTACGGGACCTGGGAAAACCGTACAAATTCCATTTCTGCAGGAGCGTCAGAGCTGGAAGGTAAGGGAGCGGGCGCGTATATTGAGTTTAAGGCAGGAGAGCAGGTACAGGCGAAGGTTGCTTCTTCGTATATCAGTACAGAGCAGGCCGCGTTAAATTTAAAACGAGAGCTTGGCAAGTTC
>DALYUO010000049.1:2205-3377 GCA_031981225.1 Pararcticibacter sp. | reverse complement strand
GGAACCTTGAAGCCACAAAAGCAGCCGCCGCTAAGATATGGAATGAGCATCTGAGCCGGATCCTTGTTGAAGGAGGCACAGAGGAGGAAAAAGCAACATTTTATTCCTGCTTCTTCAGGGCCAGTTTATTCTCCCGTCAGTTTTTTGAATATGACAAGGATGGCAAGCCTTACTATTACAGCGCTTATGATGGAAAGATACACGAAGGGTATATGTACACGGATACCGGTTTCTGGGATACCTTCAGGGCCCAGTTCCCATTAAATGCGATCATGCATCCCACGATGCATGGCCGTTACATGCAAGCTCTGCTGGCAGCCTACGAACAATGCGGGTGGCTGCCTTCATGGTCGTTCCCCGGCGAGGGAGGGAGTATGATCGGAAATCATGCCATTTCCTTGCTTGCAGACGCCTGGGCTAAAGGAATCCGGACGTTCGATCCGAAACAAGCCTTGCAGGCTTATCTTCATGAAGCTACTAACAAAGGTCCGTGGGGTCCAGCTAATGGCAGACATGGCTGGAAGGAGTATTATCAGTTGGGATATGTTCCTTATCCTGAATATGGGGAAGCTACTGCTAAAACCCTTGAATATGCGTATGATGATTTTTGCGCCTGGCAGCTATCAAAGGAAACGGATCAGCCTTTTTACACCAGGATCTTTGAGCGACAGATGTTTAACTATAAAAATGTTTATGACCCTTCTACACGTTTTATGAGGGGCCGGAACAGCAAGGGAGAATGGAAGGCAAACTTTGATCCTATTGAATGGGGTGGTCCTTATACCGAAGGTAATGCCTGGCATTGGCAGTGGTCGGTTTTTCATGACGTTCAGGGACTGATCAACCTGATGCAGGGGGAGCGGAATTTTACAGCCAAGCTGGATTCGGTATTTTCAGAGCCCAATAAAGTGAATACGGGAACGTATGGCGGGATGATTCACGAAATGACTGAGATGGTGATGGCGAATATGGGGCAGTATGCTCACGGCAATCAGCCTATCCAGCACATGATCTATTTGTATAACTATGCTGGTCAACCCTGGAAGACTCAATATCACGTACGTCAGGTGATGAGCCGCCTGTATAATTCGACTGAAAACGGTTATCCGGGAGACGAGGATCAGGGTCAGACTTCGTCATGGTATGTTTTGAGCGCTTTAGGTTTTTATAGT
>DALYUO010000049.1:0-2195 GCA_031981225.1 Pararcticibacter sp. | reverse complement strand
CGGGCACTGACCAGTATGTGATTGGAAGCCCGGTGTTCAGTAAGGTGACTATCACCCTTGAGAACGGGAAGAAATTTGTAATCCAGGCACGGAATAACAATTCCCAGAACGTATATATCCAATCGGCGAAACTCAACGGAAAAGACTATACTCCCACCTATATAAAACACTCGGATATTACAAACGGCGGACTGCTTGAGTTCGACATGCAGGCTCAGCCTGCAACGCAAAGGACACAAGTTGCTTCTGACCGGCCTTTTTCGTTATCGCGCTGAAGGATTCCTGAACAATGATTGGGAATTGACTCATTGCTATATTGAGATCTTTAGTACATATTATGAGACAGTTTGACGATAGCATCGCTGTCTTTTTTACTTTATTTGTAAGCCAATGAAGTTGAACCTGTTCTATTTTGTTTCTATAGTTATTGCCAGCTGTTTCTTCTCCCTACAGGCGCAGGATCGAGACGGCTTGCGGGCCGCCCCTGCACCTCTTTTCCGCGACCCGGTTACAGATGGTGCCGCAGATCCTGTGGTCTTCTGGAACCATAAAGAAAAGGCCTGGTGGATGTTATATACCCAAAGGAGGGCAAATTCAGAAACGGCTGATGTTGCGTACTGCTATGGTAACGCTATCGGTATAGCATCAACGGAGGATAAAGGGCGGACATGGGCTTACCGCGGAACGCTTGATCTTGATTTTGAGAATGGGCGTAATACGTTCTGGGCTCCCGACATCGTCTTCCATAAAGGGAAATATCACTTGTTTGTTTCTTATATCCGGGGCGTACATAATCATTGGGCAGGCAAGCCAAGAATGGCACATTATACCAGTAAAGATCTGTGGAACTGGAAGTTCGAAGGCTTTCCTGTATTACCGTTTGATAATGTGATAGACCCGACCCTCTTTCAGATGCCTGATGGTAGCTGGCGGATGTGGTATAAAGGTCCAGGCAGCCTTACTTACATGGCAGAAAGTAAAGATTTAAAAAAATGGTATTCACCATCGAAGGAACCCGTGATTAAAGGGGATCCACATGAAGGGGAAAAGGTGTTCCGCTTCGCGGGGTCATATTGGATGCTCACTGATGAATGGTCGGGAATGAGGATATATAAGTCTGCAGACCTCGAACATTGGGAGAAACAAGGAAAAATACTTGATAAAGCAGGAATGAGGCGGGATGATACCCCTACTGGCGCTCACGGCGACGTGGTTGTAGTGGGCGACAAGGCTTATGTGTTTTATTTTACACATCCAGGGAGAAAGGCGCATTCGGCTGCAAATCTTCGTCCGGACGGGGTGCTACCCTATGAGCTTCGGCGCTCATCAATACAGGTAGCCGAGCTTGTATTAAAAGATGGTACCCTTGCATGTTTAAGAGATGAGCCTTTCAATTTTGAAATGGAGGCCCCCGGAGAGCGCAATAGATGAGGCACGATCCCTTTAATGATTATCAGAACAAGTTAACAACGACAATTATATAATGAAAAAGACGTATTTATTTCTGCTTTTTGTGCTGCTAAGCCAGATTGGTGTAAACGGACAGAGCCCTCAGTGGCAAATAGTGAAGGGAAAGATTACTTCTCCCTGGAGTGAAAATGTAAATCCATCGCGGGTATTACCTGAATATCCCCGGCCGCAAATGGTAAGGGAAAACTGGGCAAACTTAAACGGACTGTGGAACTATTCAATATTGCCTAAAGATGGTGCGAAACCTTCGGCTTATCAGGGTAAGATATTGGTCCCCTATGCGGTTGAGTCGGCACTTTCGGGTGTGGGAAGACGGGTTGGAAAAGATAGTATTCTTTGGTATAACACTTCCGTAAGTATACCATCAGCTATGAAAGGAAAGAAGGTCCTTTTGCATTTCGGTGGTGTTGACTGGGAAACGGAGGTTTATGTGAATGGGAAGAAAGTGGGAATGCATCAGGGCGGTAATGATCCTTTTTCTTTCGATATCACTTCGAGTTTAAAGAAGAATGGAAAACAAGAAATTTCCGTACGGGTATGGGATCCAACTGATGAAGGTCCTCAGCCCCGGGGCAAACAGGTGAGACGGCCTGAAGGAATCTGGTATACCCCTGTTACTGGTATCTGGCAGACAGTATGGCTGGAAGCGGTTGCTCAAACCTATATAAGCGGCACTAAACAAACTCCGGATATTGATAAGAAGGTACTGACGGTTAACGCCTTTG
>DALYUO010000048.1:20085-24839 GCA_031981225.1 Pararcticibacter sp. | reverse complement strand
ACCGGGATAATGAAAGGTTGGCTCCTATCTTTAATTTGTCGTTTGCGTCATAGTCGAGGTTTAAACGGCCTGTCCCTCGCTTGTATCCCGAATTAATCATTATACCTTCCTGATCCAGATAACTTCCGCTTAAAGAAAACCGGAGTTTATTTTCGCCGCCCCTGATTGCCATCTCATAGTTGGACACAGAGGCTGTTCTGAACAATGCATCCTGCCAGTCGGTATCGTGCAAGTTTCCGAGTGTGTCGGGTAAGATCCACCCGTAAACAGAGCTCACGCCGTTATTCAGTGCGTTGGCCCTCCCTTCCTGAATGAGTTCGAGCGCCTGCTGACTATTCATGAGGTCTACACGTGTACTTTTATTATCAGATTGAACACCTCTGTAGTAGTTAAAATTGTAGCTGGTAGCGCCCTTCTTTCCCCGTTTTGTTGTAATCAAAATAACTCCGTTCGCGGCCCTTGATCCATAAATCGCCAGCGCTCCCGCATCTTTTAACACTTCCATTGATTCGATGTCGTCGGCATTAATAGATGAGAGTGCAGATGTCCTGCTTCCGCTCAAACTGATTCCATTCAAAGTTCCGGATTCAACAGGAACCCCATCTACTATATAAAGCGGCTCGTTTCCGGCATTGATAGAGGTAGTACCTCTCACCCTGACCGTAACCGCGCTTCCCGGAGCCCCTGAGTTCTGTACTATCTGAACTCCCGCGGCGCGTCCCTGTATTAATGACTGCGGAGTTGCAACCGGTTGATTTTCGATATCTCTACCTTTTATAGAGGATACAGCAGATATCACGTCCTTCTTTTTTTGAGTTCCGTAGCCCACGACGACCACCTCTTCCAAGGCTTTTTGTTCCGGAAGCAATTGAACCGAAATGGATGTTTGTCCCTTGAGCGCTATTTCTTTTGTTGCATATCCAACAAACGTAAAAATGAGGGTCGCATTCCGGTCTGCCGATCCCAATTTGAACGACCCATCAGCACCTGTGCTTGTTGCAGCCTGCGCTCCTTTAATGCGGACACTTACTCCAGGAAGCGGTTCTCCTTTTTCATCGACCACTTTGCCGGTTATCTGAACCTGATCCAATGTGAGCAATACTACCCTCCTCACACCTTTTTTCACGATTATTATATTTTCCTTAACTGTCCATTCGACATTTTGATCCGTAAAAAAGGCATACAGTATTTCCGGTATTGTTGCACTTTTAAATTCTGCGTTTATATTGGAAGCCTCTTTAACCAGGCTGCCATCACAAATTACCTGATAGCCTGTTTGTTTGGTAATCTCTTTAAAGACAGCTTTAAGAGAGACATCCTTCTGAATCAGAGTAATCTTCTGTGCGAGGCCTGAAGCGCTCACTTGTACCAGTATTGTGGTCATTATGAGTATAGTTAGTTTCATAATACGCCATATTTGGTTAGTCCCATAAGCGGAGAGCTTAGGTTTAAAAAGATCATAAAAAATCATAGATTTGTTAATTGGGTTTACTTATTGATTGACTGAACTAATAAATCATGGTAAGCTTATTATACCAGGGTGTTGACGCATCCTGGTATTCTTACCTTTTATGTAAGTTTTATTTCATAACGATTACCTGCCTCCCTTCGATTTTAAAGTGTACGTTTCCAGTTAATTCGAGTATGTTCAATACTTTTGAAATGTTGCTGAAACGGGTTACCGATCCCCATACGGTTTTGCCTTTCAGATTATCTTTGTAAACGATATCCACATCGTACCATCTTGATATTTGGCGCATGATGGTTTCAATTGGTTCGTCTTCGAAGAAAAACTGGTTATGTTTCCAGGCCATCTCTGCTTTGATATCTGCAGTAACAACCCGGATGCTGTTCTGGCCTGGCAAAGCCTGAGCTTGCTGTCCCGGACTTAGAATAGTACCGGTTGTACTATTTTTTCTTACTCTTACCTTACCTTCGAGAAGTGTTGTTTTCATTAAGGGCTCGTCTGTATATCCATTAATATTAAAGTGTGTACCGAGCACTTCTACCTCCTGATCTCCTGTTTCTACTATGAAAGGGATCCTCTTTTGCCCTGATGTTAGTGCGCGGGCCGGGTTGACTTCAAAATACGCTTCTCCTGAAAGAACTACTCTTCGCTCAGCAGCATTAAACTTTACCGGATAGCGAACTGAAGAGGCCGCGTTTAGCCATATTCTTGAACCATCGGGCAATACGACATTATATCGTCCTCCTTTAGGTGTTGAAATGGTATTCATAGCGGCTTCCGGCGTGGGCGCGATGCCGTCGGATGTAGCCTGGTCGGCGGCAATGATATAGGTAATCTGCCCGTCGGCTGTTTTGGTCACCGAAATCCCTGATTGTTTTGCCAGCGTTCCATTAGTGGCATCGGTTAGCGATATCTTCGAGCCATCGGCAAGGGTTAAAACGGCTTTGTTTCCTCCCGGCGCAATATCGGCTGGAATGGTTTTAGAAATAGCATTTCCCTTCTGCGGAGAATAAGTATAAAAGAATGCTGCGGCGCAGATGCAAAGGATAACAGCGGCGGCAACTGAAATAATTCGAGGCCAGAGACTGCGAACGACCGGCTCGTTGAAACCTTCTGTTTCTCCTATCCGAAGAGCGATCTTCTTTCGGGCGTCGTCTAATACAGCCCTTATGTGGGGCTGGCTTGCAAACCCCTCCCCGGGATTTTCGGTTAGATTTTCCTCAATAACTTCCTGAAAAAGATATTTCTTTTCTTCTGATCTAAGGTGCGGCAAGAGCCTGTTTACTTCTTCCTCAGAACACTCGCTGGCGAGGTACTTTCGAAATAACCGTTTGAGTTCCTGTATATCTTCCAAACTGCGTTTTTAAGATAATACGGATAAGCGGGGGACAAACCCTGCTCTGAAACTAACTTTTTGTTTAAATTATATGGCGTTGAAAATAACGAGAGCCACAAAAAGTTCTGAGGCCAGCAACTGTGACCGGATAAAACGATTCGCTTTCAGCATATGATCACTTACAGTAGATGTTGATATTCCCAATAAACGGCTAATCTCGAAATAACTCTTCCCTTCGATCTTACACAACGTATAGACCTGCTTTCTCTGTGGAGAAAGTTTTTCTATTGCCGTCCATAATAGCTTGTGGCTTTCCTTATAAATGAGTTCCTCTTCTATATGGGTATAAGTTTCTGCATTGCTGGTTTCGAGATAGGCTTCAAGCTTGCGGCTTAGTGCTTCCTTTCGGAAGTGATCGTAAACGTGATGTTTTGCAACCTGAAAAAGATAGGGTCCCCAGGGTTTGCCGGGCTCAATCAGACTTCTCTTTTCCCAGAATTTAACAAAAATATCCTGTAGCAGTTCCTGTGCCGTTTCCGGATCCTTCACCATTTTCAAGATGTTACCGTAGGTCCTTGCACTATACTTTTCGTACAAGGCATTAAAAGATTTTAAATCCTCTGAATAGCTGGTATTCATGCTGGCTACGGCATTTTAACTACTAATATAACATTTATGCTTAAAAACAACGCTTCGATGGTTTATGATTGGCGTGAACCCGAATGCTCTGCAATCAGATTTATTTGCAATAATAACAGATTAAAGCCTTTTAGCAAAAAAAAGGAGAAACTGTTGTTTAAACAGCTTCTCCTTTTCCGTGTTTTAAGGTGATACGGTGACGTCTCGCCTTATTCTTGTTACAGTCGCTCAGCTTTCTTTAGAGCAGCAGCAGCTTCGATCAGCATTAAGCCGCTGATCTGAGTTGAAAGATCAATATTTCCTGAAGGTTTTGTACTCCAGTCGGGACCAGCAAGCATGGAAGGCCTAGCCAGTCCTTTGGTATAAAATGTCTCGGCGTTAAACTTGAGGAACCTTACAAGGTTTCCGCGGTCTGTCTCATTCAAATCAGGTTCCAGCGCCAGTAAAGTCATATAACGAACCAGGATTCCTTTGAACAGGCCGCCATCGCCCTGATTCTCGCTTTTCAACATCCCATCTTTATTAATATCAGCACTGTTCATACAAGTATTCGTCGTACGCATAGCATCGGTAAGGTACGAGCGGTCCTTGGTTACCTTATAAAGCTCAAGGGCAGCTCCTATGTAGGTTCCCTGGTTATATGTAAATTTCCAGTCCTTATTCACTTTGATCACCGATCCTTCAACGGACAGGTTATCCCATACGATACCACTCGACGGGTCAACCAAATTGGCTTTCTGCCATGCATAGATCTTCTTCGCCCATGCCAGGTCATCGGGATTATTGCTGAGCTGGTACATACGGGATGCGAGAATGGATGCGGGGCCATTTGAACATGCATTCTTCGATATTGGCGGTGTCTTTTTCCATAACATCCCACCACCAGCAGCATCTGTCCAGGCAGTTTTAATGTCAGTCCATAAAAGTTCTGCTGTCGTTTTGAATGCGTTGTCGCCCGTAGCATTATAGACTCTTAAACACGCTAAAGCCAGCCATTCCATGTCGTCATAGTATTCATTAAGAAATGTGTTACCATTCTTTTCCTTTATACCATTCAGCAGGGCTGTCATTTTAGGTTTGTAGGCGGCATTAGCAGTTCTGATGTAACCGTCGGCGAAAACATCCATTACATGCGCCTCCCACCAGTAATTGAAGCCGGTATGACCGGCGTTGTTCTGCAGGAAATATTTGCCATCAGCTGATTTAAAGGTATTGTAAGTTGCTTCCTGCATTGAATCAGCCGTAGCAGCCCAGGTATATTCCATGTTCTTTACCTTTCCGTCATATAATGCATATCCTTCTTCTTTTGAA
>DALYUO010000048.1:18110-20075 GCA_031981225.1 Pararcticibacter sp. | reverse complement strand
TATAGACAAAGCAGTAAAGCCGATACCTGCAAGTAATAAAGACGGCAGTAGTTTGATCTTCATAATATAAAAATTAGAACCTTCCCTATCTGTAAGCAGACAGGGAAGATTAATTTAAAACACTTATTTTACAGTTACCGAATGAGTATATGCAGTAGGATTAAACGTCACTTTTATGTCGGCGTTTTTGTTATCTGCATTCCCATTGAATTTAAAACAGTTATCCCACTGGTTGTTTGTAACCGGCACCATGTACCAGTAAGATGGCTGGGATGCATCGGTTGGCCTCTGATTGTCGCGGTTTACACTTCCGTACCATTCTTCGGAAGATGCCCCTGCTGCATTTTTAACTACAAACTTGAACTTGTAACGTTCATCTCTTCCCCAGCCTTCCTGCTTAAATACGACGGGAGCGTTTTTAATTTCCCAGCTGCTTCCTCCGGCATATGGCAACTCATACCATATCTTATTTTCGGGAGCAAACCATAAGCCCAGCGATACTACTTCAGTAAATTCAGACCCGGCGGTATTGAAATTAAGTCTGATGCGATACACCTTGGTGCTGCCAGATACAGTGGTTGTGCCTGATTCAACTATTTTGCCATCACCCGAAACAGAATATGTAGCAGGATTTCCGCTGTTGCGTTCTGCAATATGATAAGCTCCTGCTTTCAGAGAGGTATACACTTCAAAGACACCGTCGCTCAGCTTCTTAAAGGGTACTGCTTTGCTAATGTCATCGCCGCCTTCAGTTGCTGTTCCTGTTAAATAAGCAGTAGCAGGCAACACAGTGAATCCTTCCGGGCGTTCAATTTCGAGTATTCTGGTGGCAGACGACTTCTGAGCTTCCATGCCCTTAGACGACCATACTGTCCATTTCACTTTACCCGTCTCACCTGGCTTTATGCCAGCAGCTGCAGCTACTTTCGACAAGTCGCCATAACTAATGGAAAGCGTTCTCTGATATCCGTTACCATCAGATGGGAGCGAATAAAGAGGCTTTGAAAAGTCGCCGTCAGTTTTATCAAAAAGCACTTCGTAGAGAACGACTCCATTATCTTCGGCCTTAGCCTTTTCCCATTCAAACATCACAGAGCCCTCACCCTCAATAAAAACGTTCGCATTATCAGTAGGAGCAAACAGATTCTCTACTGCAGAAACCTTGGTATGATCAAGTTCGTTGTCTTCTTTGCAGCTGCCGAACACAACTACAGTTGCTAAGCAGACAAATAATATATGTTTTAGATTCTTTTTCATAATATATATTTTAGATATCAATGATTCGTATTTTTAATTCCAGCCTGGGTTTTGAGAGAGATTAGGGTTGATGCTTCTTTCTTCCCTTGGTACTGGCCATAGATAGTGTTTGTTTTTGTCAAAGCTCCGTTGTCCGGCGCGTATATAACCTCCGTCTTCGTTGGCAGGACCGAATTGAGCTCCATGCACCCAACCATTCAGAACCGTTTCAGCAATCTTCCATCGTCTGATATCGAAGATGCGCAGGCCTTCCATGGCGAGTTCTACTCTGCGTTCGTTCCTGATAATTTCTCTCAAATCAGCCTGACTCCAGGAAGAGTTATAGTTGAGCGCACCTGCATCAGTAAATCCGGCTCTTGACCGTAATGCTTTTATCGTTTGATTCCAGGTGGTTTCGTCCAGCTTAGCCAGCTCATTTTTAGCTTCTGCATACATCAGAAGGACATCTGCGTACCGGATTAATATCAGGTTCAATCCCGATCCTAAACTGGTAGTATGTGTTGGATCGAAATATTTGCGAAGATAGTATCCGGTAGCGGTTTTAGAAGAACCTGGCGCATACTCATCCAGCTTTGCAGCATTAGGGTCTGAACCCGGTTTGATGTAAATAGTTTGTGTGCTTCCGTTCGGTTTCTTCCAGGTATAGCCGTTATAAACTACCGTGTAGGTTAAGCGCGGGTCTTTGTTGTTATATGGATTACTCTCAAC
>DALYUO010000048.1:17553-18100 GCA_031981225.1 Pararcticibacter sp. | reverse complement strand
AAAGAAAGTGCCCCACATTCTTGTTAATGGAACAAATTGAACATCTAATATTACCTCGCTGTTATATTCATTCTGAGGAAGGAACAA
This sequence comes from Pararcticibacter sp., assembly GCA_031981225.1. GTDB lineage: Bacteria > Bacteroidota > Bacteroidia > Sphingobacteriales > Sphingobacteriaceae > Arcticibacter. Next base: position 18,013 of record DALYUO010000048.1, on the reverse strand, counting down.
TCCTTCGTAAGACGGAAATAGCGAATAAGTTCCGTTGTTTGTATTATTGATCAGTAATTCACATGTTGATACCACATCTGCCCAGCGGCTCTCATATAGCAGAACGCGGGCCTTAAGGGCAATAGCAGCGCCTTTGGTAATTCTGCCACGCTCAGATTCAGGAAGTGCAGAGTTTGCGGGTAGTCCGGCAACTGATTCATCCAGCTCCTTTAACACGAAAGCAAGCACCTCAGCCCTTGGAGAACGCTGAATGGACCTTGATTCCTCAATAGTTATATCCTTTTCAAATAAGGGAACATCGCCGAACCAGGTCATCAATTGAAAATACTGGAAGGCTCTCAGCACCCTGGCTTCCGCTTTCATCCGATTTTTCAGGCCCTCGTCCATATCAGGAATGCGGTCTATATTTGAAAGCAACAGGTTACATGATTTTATCCCACGATAATGATCTGTCCATTCA
>DALYUO010000048.1:16608-17543 GCA_031981225.1 Pararcticibacter sp. | reverse complement strand
AAACGTGCAAGGGAAGCATCGTAAGCTCCTGTGGCGATTGAATTGGAGCCTGAAGCGTCTGTACGGCTATAGGCATTATCTGACATCGCTTCGTCGTAGAAGAAATGGTCGGTGCTATAAATCTGCGAATACGCTGTATTCAGCATACTCTGCGCCTTAGCTGGAGAATTCCAGTAAGTAAGGTCTGTAAACTGGTCCTCTGGGGCGAGCTCCAGGTCCTTACAGCTTGTGAATATCGCGGCCAGCAATAGGATGATCGCTGCCTTTGTTAAAAATAACTTTTTCATCTCTTAATCTTAGAAAGTAACATCCAAACCAAAACCATAATATACCAGAGTTGGATAAGCCCTGCCACTGTTTCCTCCTGAGTTCTTCAAGCTGCTGTCGAACTCTGTCAGTTCCGGATCAACGAATTTCACTGCGGACCATGTAAAGAGGTTCTGACCGGATAAATAAGCTCTAAGCTTTTGCATGCCCAGCTTCTTAGAAACAGCTTGCGGCAATGTATACCCTACCTGAACATTTTTTAGCCGGAGATATGCGCCGTTGTACAGATACAGATCTGATCCTCTTTTAAAGTTATTTGTATTTGAAGCACTTCCGTCATCGGCCAGACGAGGATATTGTGCATCAGGATTTTGAGGAGTCCAATAGTCAAGCTGATGTTCGTACATCGTTCTTCCATAATTTACATGGAAAGGCTCTACGAGTTCTCCGCGCAGCATCATCGTCCTCTTTCCTACTCCCTGTAAGAATACGTTCAAGTCGAAACCTTTAAATCCTACATTATAGGAGGTTCCGAAGGTTAAGCGAGGGAAAGGGTTTCCGAACACAAAAAGGTCGTCGTCATCTATTACCCCATCACCATTGGCGTCGACATAACGATTATCACCCGGTTGAACAAGCAGTCCTGACGGCTTGGCGCCTGCGCTCAC
>DALYUO010000048.1:14927-16598 GCA_031981225.1 Pararcticibacter sp. | reverse complement strand
TTCATCAATATTCTGGAAGTATCCGTCTCTTTTAAATCCAACATAAGATCTGTAAGGGAAGCCGGTCATCTGCAGATAGCGAAGTTCATCGACCCTTGGTAAATTCTCTGTGCCTTCGAAGTAAAGTACCTTATTCTTTGTGTCACCAACATTTAATGATACAGTATGTCTCAGCACTCTCCCGGCATGCCTGTAAGACAAGGCCATTTCCCATCCCTGATTCCTTACTTTACCAGCATTAAAATCGGGAAGAGTTGTACCGAATACACCAGGAACCTGTGGTTTTACCAGAATGTCTTTTGTTATCTTGTTAAAGTAATCGAAAGAATAGGTAAGAGCATTTTTAAAGAAACTAAAATCAGCTCCAATATTAAACGTTGCAGCGCGCTCCCATCTTAAGTCGGGATTGGCAAAGTTAAACCCAGTAGCAGAAACTTCTTCATTGTTAAAGCCATAGGCCGGACCAAATGTGAAGAAGGTAGTTTGGTACTGGAAGTTTCCTACGTTTTGGTTTCCTACTATCCCGTAAGATGCCCTCAGCTTCAAATCGCCAACTTTGTCGCGGTAATTCTGCATGAAGTTTTCTTCAGTGAGTCGGTACCCTACTGATCCTGCAGGGAAAAAGCCCCAGCGATACCCTTTTCTGAATTTCGAAGAACCGTCATACCTGAAGTTGAATTCTGCATAATACTTGTTATCGAAGGAATATGAAGCCCTTCCAAATAGTGAGTTCAAGCTGTTTTGTCCTGAGCCCTGATTCGAATTCTTAGTCTCAGCTTCGTTGATTATCGTTTCGGTAACAGGTGTACCGAGTTCAGGGTCGGTATTTCTCCTTTGGAGTTTAATCCCGCGCTCTTCATGGTTTTCGTTAGATACACCAACGAGAACGTCGACATCGTGCGACTTGTTAAAAGTTTTCGTAAACTGTGCAAGGAACTGTGTGTTCAGATCACGTAGTTTCCGGCTTTCGTCATTAACATTATAATCTGCGCCTGAAACGCCCGCGGGAAAGTAATTCACCTTCATCACTCTTTCAAACTGACTGTTTGAATACTGACTTCCGCCGAACACGCCCTTCAGCTTAAGAAAGCTGGTTAACTTTAATTCAGCCGTTAAGCTACCGAATATGTTATCATTATCGTATTTGCGGAAACCGCCCTTCTCAAGAACGCCGAGGGGATTAAACTCCTGCAATACGTCGTTGGTAAGGTAACGGCCTTCATCGTCTTTTAAGCGATAGTTAAGAGGTACACGTGCAGCATCCACCATTAATGTACCCGTAGAGGAGGCGTGATCCCTTATATCGCTTTTAGTATAGGCAAGCACCGAGGTGAATTTAAGCCTTCCATACTCGTGCGTAAGGTTCATCCGGTAATTATACCTTCTAAGCCCTTTAGATGGCCCTACGAAGTTACTTGCCTGGTCGGTATACCCTACCGATACCATATAAGTTGAGGTTTCGCTGCCGCCTGTAACGCTAAGATTGTGATTTTGCTGCCAGGCGCTTTGAGTAATGGCATCAACAAACCATTCATTATCGCCCTGTTCCTTGAATGTGCGTATCTGCTCAGGTGTGTACACTACAGATCCTAATCCTGAATTTGCCCGCGACTCATTCCTCAGAATTGCATTCTCGTAGGCACTCACAGGTTTAAAGAACATTTTCGGATC
>DALYUO010000048.1:14434-14917 GCA_031981225.1 Pararcticibacter sp. | reverse complement strand
GCCAGTCCATTATAGTTGACTGTGGGTTTCATGTTCTTCTTGCCTTTTTTTGTAGTTACGAGTACGACACCATTTGAGGCCCTTGAACCGTAAATAGCAGCGCTCCCGGCATCTTTCAGGACAGACACCGTTTCGATATCCTGGGGATTTAGAAGGTTTATATCTCCGCCCACGATTCCGTCGATGACCACCAGGGGACTGTTATTACCCATAGTACTAATCCCTCTGACATTCAGGTTCATTCCCGCGCCCGGCTCAGAGTTTCTCTGCTGAACCACAAGGTTAGGGGAAACGCCCTGCAAGGCTTGAGTTGTATTAACAGAGGGCCGTCCCTCGATCGCTGCAGAGGTAACCTGATCGACCGCACCTACCACACTTGATCTTCTCTGAGTTCCATATCCTACTACAACCACCTCTTCCAGCGCCTTTTGCTCTGGCTGCATTTGAACCGAGAGAGAAGACTGACCTCTTAAAGGGATCTCT
>DALYUO010000048.1:7130-14424 GCA_031981225.1 Pararcticibacter sp. | reverse complement strand
AAAGACAAGGCTGGCGTTTGCATCCTGCACGTTGACCCTGAAGCGTCCCTCGATATCGGTGCTGGTTGCTGCCGAGGTCCCTTTGACCCTTACACTAACCCCTGGCAATCCGGCACCTTTTTCGTCGACTACCCGCCCTGATACATTAACAGGGATGAGAGCAGCGGAGGTGAGAGATTGAGCATTTTTAGGCTTTCTCTTTACAACAATAGTATTCTGTTCTATTACATAAGTTATAGGCTGTCCTTCAAAACACTTTTCGAGAACATTTTCTATGGAAGCATTTTTTACAGATATGTTAACAGGCTTTGTTTCCTGCAACATTTCGAGATCATAAAAGAAGTCATACTGACTTTGCTTCTTGATTTCCTTAAAGACCTGCTCTATGGTTACGTTTCGTTCTGTTAAACTTATTTTCTGCGCGTATCCCGTGGCACTTACCTGTAAGAATGCTGCCATCATTAGGAAAACGGTTAGTTTCATGGCTAGCAAATATTTAAATGTGATGCAGCGTTTATACCTGCATATTAATCCAGTACAAATTTTATACATTTGATTTTAGGTTTAATTATAAGACGTTGTTGTCAAAATCTCTATGATTAGCCTCTTAAACCAGGGGCGGGCCTAATCGCTCCTGGTTATTCAGGTTAACATTTCCGGCAGTCGGGTATATCTTAAGGCATAACAATGATCCTCCTTCCTTCTATTTTAAAACGAATAACTCCTGTTAATTCCATTATATTCAACACGGCTGATACATTCTCAAACTTTGAAATGGTACCGCCAAATCTTTTCCGCTGAATATCGCCCTTGTACTCTACATCGACATCGTACCAACGCGATATCTTCCGCATTATACTTTGGACATTTTCGTTGTTAAATACAAAATACCCGTTTTTCCAGGCAATTACCTGCTGAGGGTCGACCTCCAGTATACTAATATTATTGTCGACCTGGGCCTGCTGTCCGGGTCGAAGAAGCCTTGAAGTACGTGTTGAGTGCTGTGTAACTCTTACAGAGCCTTCTAATAATGTGGTTCTTGCGGCATCCTCATCGTCGTAAGCGTTTACATTGAAGTGCGTGCCCAGTACTTCTACATCCTGACTGGCTGTTTTTACGATAAACGGTATTCTCTGGCTCTTTTTCACCCCTGATCTTTTTGTTGCAAACATTTTCGCAACCTCGAAGTAAGCTTCGCCTTTAAGCTCAACTTTCCTCTCGTCAGAACTAAAAACGGCAGGGAATTTTATAGATGATGATGCATTCAACCAAACTTTGGTTCCATCGGGAAGGTCTATCTGATACTGTCCGCCCCTCGGGGTTGTTATTGTATTATAAGCGACTTCCTGTTTCTTAGGTCCTTTGTTTGTTCCTTTTACTTCGTAAACTATCTGGCCGTCTTTATTTTTACGGATAGATATATTTCCCTGGTTTGCCAATACACCTTGCTTCGCCTGGTCAAGAACAATCCGTGAGCCATCGGCAAGGGTGAGAATGGCCTTATCTGTTCCGGGGGCTATATCAGGAGTTGTCTTTTTCGCTATTGCTGTACTTTCAGATGGCTTATTGTTAACGTAGAAATAAACACCGAATGATAGAAAAAGAAGAATAGTAGCTGCGAGAGGTAAGAAGTATTTATAATTAAAAGGCTTTATCTGATGCTTTGAATTGATTTTTTCTTTTTCTACGATGGCATGGTACAAGCGATCTCTTAACTCTTCCGTTGTTTCGGATGAGGCTTCTTCAAGCAAAGTATCGTCAAACGAATGGTACCATTGCTCAAATTGTAATTTTTCTTCGTCAGTGATCGTACCTTCCTGCCACTTTCTGGCAAGTTCATGCATACGTTCCTCTGTCTTTCGCTTGGTCATCGGATTGGTTGTTTCTTATATAGCCAAACGGAAACTGCAAATCCCTTAGTGGGAAGAAAAAAAAGTTTTTCTTCCCACTAAGGGATTTGGGCTATTAGCTGTTGGCTATTGGCTCCCTTTAAAAGTTTAAAGTAGAGAGGAGAAAGTTAAAGGGTAAAAGCGTAAAGGCCAAAGGTAAAAGCAAAAAGTTTTATGGCTTGTAGTTAAGGCTAGTTGCCAACGACTCACAGCTAATTGCTGACAACTAATTGCCGACAGCCGTTAGCTGTGAGAAATAAGAATTCCAATCAGTATTCCTAAGGCGCTTCCGAATGAGCTTCGTAGTGTTTTACGGGCTTTTGCAAGATGCGCCTCGACTGTTTTTTCGGAGATATGAAGTTCCTCAGCTATCTGGTGCTGCGAATAGTCTTTCTCATATTTCATCCTGAATACGATACGGCATTTATCGGGCAGTTCGTTAATGGATTGCTGAAGCTGGTCTTTTAACTCGTTCAGATCAAGGGTTTGAAGAGTGGAATAGTCAGCTTCGGAAAGAGAGACTGAAACTTCTTTTTCGAGGACCGACTGACGTGCTTTCTTGGCCAGGCGATTAATAACTTCGAACTTTACGGCAACCGCAAAATAGTTATCAAAACCTTTCGTCAATGTAAAAGTTTCTCTTTTCCGCCAGAGGTTGCAAAAGATGTCCTGTATAGTTTCTTCTGCTTCAAGTGCATCTTTCAAACGCTTTCTTGCAACGATATATAATTTATCCCAATAACGGACATAGATCTCTCTAAAAGCCCCTTCCTTGCCCTTTCCAAGCTCCTCTGCTAATTCAATATCTGTTAACTGGTTATATGGGTGCATACAAGTTATACGTAATAAGTTGTAAGTTATAAGTACAAATCATCCAAAGTTCATTATTCACAAAATGTCATAAGTCGATTCTCTTTAATTTAAATAATATGCTGGCTGTAAACGGCCTGCTTTATATAAATAGGTCATTACTATCTTCTTAATTGGTAAAAATACTTCAATAGGCAATCAAACATAAGCAACTAAATTGATTTAGGGAAATGATAAAAAAAATTCAAGGCGCACCATAAAAAAAGCCCCCAGCGAAATCGAGTTGCTGAGGGCTTAGTATAAATTAGTATAAAAAGGTGTATTCCTACAAATATCTGTTCAATAGATTTTCGAGGTATTCCTGTTTACCGCTCTTCGTTGCTGGCTCTCCATTTTCAATAGCGAACGCACGCAGATCTTCGAGGGTTAGTTTTCCTTCTTCGAAGGCTTTGCCTTTACCTGCGTCGAAAGAAGCGTAACGATCCTGGCGGAACTTTTTGTAATCAGATTTCTGAAGTACGTTATCTGCAATGATCAGCGCCCTTGCAAAGGTATCCATGCCACCAACATGTGCATAGAAGAGGTCTTCCTTGTCTGTTGAGTTTCTTCTGATCTTGGCATCGAAGTTTACACCTCCGCCTTTCAGTCCACCAGCTTCCAGGAATACCAGCATGCATTCGGTAAGTTCACCTACATTGTTAGGGAACTGGTCGGTGTCCCAGCCATTCTGGTAGTCGCCACGGTTAGCATCCATGGAGCCTAACAATCCGGCATCAGCAGCTACCTGCATCTCATGCTGAAATGTGTGACCGGCCAATGTAGCATGATTTACTTCGAGGTTAAGTTTGAAGTCGTCAAGCAGGTCGTACTGACGAAGGAATCCAATAACAGTTGCGGCATCGTAGTCATACTGATGTTTGGTTGGTTCGCAAGGTTTCGGTTCGATAAAGAAATTACCCTTAAAGCCGTTCTTCCGTGCGTAGTCTTTCGCAGTATGCAGGAAGCGTGCAAAATGCTCCTGTTCACGCTTCATGTCGGTATTCAAAAGGGTCATATAGCCCTCTCTTCCGCCCCAGAAAACATAGTTCTCGCCGTCAAGAGCAATGGTAGCATCCAAAGCAGCTTTAACCTGCGCTCCGGCGTGTGTAAGAACATGGAAATCGGGATTGGTGGAAGCACCATTCATGTAGCGGGGATTGCTGAATAAGTTAGAAGTTCCCCAAAGAAGTTTTACGCCACTTTCGGCTTGTTTCTGCTTTGCATAATCAACTATAGCCTGTAACCTTCTTTCATTTTCAAGCACATCATTGCCGTAATCTACCAGATCCACATCGTGGAAACAGTAATAAGGAAGATTCATCTTAGTAATGAATTCAAAAGCTGCATCCATCTTATCCTTTGCACGTTCCACCGGATCGCTTTTCTTATCCCATGGGAAGAAATGCGACGGACCGCCAAATGGATCAGCTCCGGTACCACAGAATGAGTGCCAGTAAGCACATGCAAATCTGAAGTGGTCCTTTAGTGTTTTTCCTGCCACTACAAGATTTTCATCATACCATCTGAATGCTAGTGGATTGTCTGATTGAGGCCCTTCGTATTGTATCTGACCGATTCCTTTAAAAAATTCTGTTTCACCAGAAAGAATATTTCCCATAATGTTTAAATTTTAATTGTGTCGTTTTTTATTATTTATGATTAATCAGCAATGGTTAATTGGCATTGTGGAGGTCAAGCTGTTTAAGCAGCAATTTCTTCCAGTCCTGATATTCAGGCTCATAAAGATCAGCCGACGTTGGTTCTATCAACTGAAAAGCTTTCTTGTTCGTAAATGCCTCACTTTCAGAAGCAAAAACTTTAACTCCTATTCCCGATCCGATAGCAGCTCCCACGCTTCCATCGTTATCATAAAACTCGACGGGAACGTTGGTAGCATTTACAAAAGCTTCGGTGAACAGGGAACTAAGGAAAAGATTGGCCTTTCCAACCCGTATTACTGAAGGGTTCATGCCATTCCCGCGCATAATGTCGAGACCGTAGCGAAACGCAAAAGCTATTCCTTCCTGAACTGCCCTGAAAATATGGGCTTGAGTATGCAGGTTGAAATCAATATTATGAAAATGAGCGCCCACCATTTTATTATTCAGCATGCGCTCTGCTCCATTCCCAAAGGGAAGAACTCTTAGTCCTGCAGATCCCACTGGAATCTCTTGTCCCTGGGTATTTATCTGAGCATAGCTCGTGCCCGCTGCGAGGTTATCCCTCACCCAGCGATTTAATATGCCGGTACCGTTAATGCAAAGCAACACTCCCAACCTTTTACTGTCGGCTGCATAATTCACATGGGCAAAGGTATTTACCCGTGACTCGGGGTCGTAGGTCAACTGGTCGCTTACTCCATAAATTACGCCCGAAGTTCCTGCTGTGGCAGCTACCTCTCCAGGCTGAAGTACATTTAAGGATAAAGCATTATTGGGCTGATCGCCTGATTTATAAGCAACCGGAATACCAGGCGTTAAAGACAAATGATCTGCCACTCCTGAAGTAATATATCCATGTTCTGAGAAAACGGGTTTTACAGGCGGGAATATACTGCTGCTGAAGCCATAGCACTCCAGAACATCCTTTGATATTGCATCATCCTGAAAATCCCAGAGGATACCTTCGGAAAGAGCCGAAGCGCTGATAGTGATATCTCCGGTTAATTTCATGGCAATGAAGTCCCCAGGAAGCATGACCTTATCGATCTGTGCGTATACTTCCGGCTCATTTTCTTTAACCCATGCCAGTTTAGACGCGGTAAAATTCCCGGGAGAGTTGAGTAGCCGCGAAAGGCTCTTTTCCTCTCCTATTTTTTGAAATGCCGAGTTTCCTATTTCTACGGCTCTGCTATCGCACCAGATAATCGAATCGCGAAGCACGCGCTGTTCTTTATCTACAATTACCAGTCCGTGCATCTGGTAAGCAATGCCAATCGCTCCAATGTCTTTAGGATTATACTTTCCCGACGCATTGGCTTTAAGGATGGCGTTTTGAACATGATCCCACCACATCTCGGGGGACTGCTCAGCCCATCCTGTTTTTAATGACTTGATTTCTGTTTCTGTTTCAGGGTACTGAGCTGAAACCAGGGCGCTCTGGGTTTCTGAATCTACGACAGAAACTTTGATTGAAGAGGTGCCTACATCGATTCCTAAAAGAAGCATTTATAAGAGGTTTAATAATTGTGCCAACGTTTGCACAAATGTATATAATATTTGTAATTAAAAAAATTTAAGTATAGAATTGTGAAAAAATTTAATGAAGAAAGTAACTATACTGGATATCGCTAAAGAGCTCAACGTCACGTTCTCTACTGTTGCCCGGGCGCTTAATGATCATCCTGCGATCAGTGCCGCTACCAAGAAAGCAGTGAGGGAAACTGCTGAAAGGCTAAACTACCGGCAAAACAAAATCGCTTCTTCATTAAGGTCAGGCCGTACGAATGTTATTGGCGTTATTGTTCCGAGTCTTCGTGTCACTTTTTTCAGCTCCGTTGTATCTGGTATTGAACAGGTGATGAATGCGAATGGATATAATATCTTACTCTATCAGTCTAACGAAACGCTCGTTAAGGAGAAGAAGGGGATTGAAACGTTCCTGCAGTCGCGGGTTGACGGAATTCTTGCTTCGATAACAACAGAAACCACAGATTATTCTTCGTATGAGGAGATCATAAAACGTAAAACACCACTTGTCTTTTTTGACCGTGCTATTGACCAGCTCAATATATCGTCGGTTACCATTAATGACTATAAAGGCGGTTTTACTGCTACTGAGCATCTGATTCAGCAGGGATACAAACGGATACTTCACATAACCGCTGATCGAGAAATATTAATATTCAGGGAGAGGCTGCGGGGCTATATAGATGCGCTTAAGCATTATGGCCTGCCCGTTGATGACGATCTGATAGTGAAAGGAGACTTTTCTCTCGAGTTTGGAAAGGAGGTAATAAAGGAGGCGCGCCTGAAAAACCTGGAGTATGATGCCGTATTTGCGCTTGAGGACTTCACAGCAATGGGTGTGCTGCAGCAGCTTCAGGAGTTTAACGTACAGATCCCGAAAGAAGTAGGTGTGATAGGATTTGCAAATGAGTCATTTGGCAGCCTGGTGACGCCGCAACTTTCGACCATAGATCAGCAAACTATCCTCATGGGCAAAGAGGTGGCAAAACTGCTTCTTAAGCTAAAAAAGGCAGAGCTAACTCAGGAGGAGAAGCCAGAAAAGATCGTTCTTGATCCTCTGCTCATTGTCAGGGCTTCCTCGCGAAGGATATAACATTCGCGGGATGTCGGACGGGCAGTATATCGCGAGGCAAAATTTACAGATTGTAAGACACATAGCCTTGATTCTGATACCTAATTTTGTACATTTGCCCGAACCACAGTACTATTATGTTAGAGAACCTAAAACAACAATTCACAGAACTTTACGGCCAGCCGAATAAGAACGCATTCTTCGCTCCGGGCCGCGTCAATCTCATTGGAGAACATATTGATTACAACGGAGGACTGGTAATGCCCTGTGCTATAACCATGGGTACTTACCTTCTG
>DALYUO010000048.1:5181-7120 GCA_031981225.1 Pararcticibacter sp. | reverse complement strand
AAGACGGCGTTTTTCGTTTCAAGAGCACCAACTTTGAAGAAACGTTCGAAGTCGCCGTTCAGGAGAGCTACGAAAAGACTGGAAAAGAATGGTATAATTACCCCCTGGGCGTGATACACCATTTTCTTGCACAAGGTAAGTCCGTAGGCGGACTTGATCTGCTTTATCACGGCAACCTGCCTATCGGATCCAGTTTATCTTCTTCTGCTTCTATTGAGGTAGTTACAGCTTTTGCAATGAATGAGATATATCACACCGCTTTTTCGAAGCTTCACCTGGTAAAACTTTCAAAGAAAGTAGAGAACGAATTTATAGGGGTGAACTCGGGCATCATGGATCAGTTTGCCGTTGCCTTTGGCGAAAAGAACAAAGCGCTGAAATTGAACTGCGATACGCTGGACTACGAGGCGGTTGAATGTAACCTTGGAGATCATTACCTGGCGATTATCAATACCAACAAACCACGCAAATTAACGGAATCAAAATATAATGAGCGTGTGGGTGAATGTCAGACTGCGTTAAAGGCTTTACAGGCAGAGCTTGACATTCAGAACCTTTGCGATATTCATACAGATACTTTTGAGAAGCATCAATCACTAATTGCCGATCCAACTGTCTTAAAGCGTGCAAAGCATGTTGTTGAAGAGAATGACAGGGTACTTGAAGCAGCTGAAGCTCTTGACCAAAACAGACTGGCTGACTTTGGAAGGCTCATGTTCGCATCTCATGATTCCCTTCAGCATCTTTATGAAGTATCAGGAATCGAACTTGATACCATTGTTGAGTTCTGTAAAGGATTTGAGGGTGTTACAGGGGCTCGAATGACTGGCGCTGGCTTCGGTGGCTGTGCTATTGCTTTGGTAAAAAAAGCTAGCTTCGACGACTTCAGTAAGAAAATAACAGATTATTATACTTCGAAAATTGGCTATGCGCCTTCAGTGTACAGCTCTGAAATAGGCACAGGAGTAGTTGAATTATAAATAAGCTGATACTTTTAAACATACAAAGAGGGTGCCTTGATTACGGGGACACCCTCTTTGTTTTTATATTTACGACCAGAATTTATATTTAAATGGACATAAGGGAGGATACAACGGGAGAAAATATACGAAAGCTCAAACTGGACGAGCTAAACCGGGCCAGCGTCGAGGAGTTTAAACACCAGAAAAAACTTCCTGTGACGGTAGTCCTGGACAATGTCCGGAGCATGCATAATGTTGGGTCGATTTTCCGCACCTGCGACGGGTTTGCAGTTGAACAGATATTTTTATGCGGCATCACTGGTCAGCCCCCTCATCGTGAAATTGAAAAAACAGCGCTAGGCGCCACACAATCTGTTGATTGGAGATATTTTGCCGAAATATCTGAAGCTATCCATGAATTGAAATCCAGCGGGTACCAGATCGTTGCGATCGAGCAAGCCTTAAACAGCGTGATGCTAAATGATTTCCAGCCGTTAAACGGGTCAAAATATGCACTGATATTCGGTAATGAAGTTAACGGCGTTTCAGACGAAGCAATGAAAGAGATTGACACCTGTATCGAGATTCCGCAGTTTGGCACTAAACACTCGTTTAACATTGTGGTATCTGCGGGAATCGTTTTATGGGATTTCTTTGCGAAGGTAGGTTGCAGGTTGTGAGTTGTGGGTTGCGGGATGTGGGGTGTAGGTTGTAGTTGAGACTTGTAGGTTGTAAGCTATTTGCAGTTTGTGATTGGCGCCTAATATATTCAGCTTTACAGGAGCCAATAGCTAACTGCCAATAGCTTTAAAAAAGAAACCTGCCCGGAAAAGGGCAGGTTTCTTTTTTTAAAACGCATACATGCTTTCGGCATCTTTACTCTCCAGTGCAGTGCGTCCGCTAAGGAACTGGTCCACACGCCGTGCAGCTTCACGTCCTTCAGAGATCGCCCAAACAACCAGAGATTGTCCGCGCCG
>DALYUO010000048.1:0-5171 GCA_031981225.1 Pararcticibacter sp. | reverse complement strand
ATATCTCCTGCAGCAAATACTTTATTAACGTTGGTCTGGTAAACGCCTTCTGTTGCCTTTACATTTCCGCGAGCATCGAGTTCAACACCAAGCTGTTCCAGCAAGCCTTCTTTTTGAGGATGAAGGAAGCCCATGGCTAAAAATGCAAGCTGGCAGGGAAGTTCGCGTTCAGTGCCTTCTATTTCTTTAAACTTCAGCGGGCGGCCGAATACATCGGTTTCCCACTCAACGTCTACAACCCTTACACCTTTAAGGTTACCATTCTCGTCGCCGATAAACTCTTTGGTATTAATACCCCAGGATCGCTCGCAACCTTCTTCATGTGATGTGCTGGTTTTAAGCAGCATTGGATATGTAGGCCACGGCATGTTTTCTGTTCGTGCCTCCGGTGGTTTCGGCATGAGTTCAAACTGAGTTACAGAGTTTGCTTTATGACGGTTTGAGGTACCTACGCAGTCAGACCCTGTATCCCCTCCTCCTATCACAACAACGTCTCTACCTGTTGCCATAATTGACTCTTCTTCAAGGTCGATGCCACTCACCCTTTTATTTTGCTGTTTCAAAAATTGCATCGCATAATAGACGCCCTTTAACTCTCTTCCGGGTACAGGAAGGTTACGCGGTATAGTGGAGCCGCCAGAAAGGACTACGGCATCATAGCTACGCAATAATTCGTCGGCGCTAATGTCTTTACCCACTTCAGTATTACATTTAAATACCACGCCCTCTTCTTCCATCAACCCACTTTTCAAGCTTAAAGTCGGGTATACCGTAGCGAAGAAGACCTCCGGGTTTATCATCACGCTCGAAAACTGTTACCAAATGACCTGCTTTGTTAAGCTGTGCTGCTGCAGCCAGGCCGGCCGGCCCTGATCCTATTACAGCAACAGTTTTACCTGAGCGGATAAGCGGGGCCTTAGCATGTACAAGACCCTTAGAGAAAGCAATCTCAATGATGTGCTTCTCAATCTCTTCAATGGTGACAGCAGGCTTATTTATTCCCAGCACACACGCCGCTTCGCAGGGCGCAGGACAAATCCTCCCTGTAAATTCAGGAAAGTTGTTTGTTGAAGATAATATGCGGTAAGCTTCTTCCCAGTTTTCTTTATATACTGCATCGTTAAATTCAGGAATTATATTGCCCAGCGGGCAGCCTGAATGGCAGAAAGGTATTCCGCAGTTCATACAGCGGGCAGCCTGGTGATTCAGTTTGTCGTCTGTGAAACAGCCTGTAAATTCTTTATAGTCATTAATACGCTCCTGAGCCGACCTCTTCGGAGGTAGTTCTCTTCCGTACTCTTTAAAACCGGTCACTTTTCCCATTTTCAGTTAGCTGATTGATATTGTGCGTGTTGTAAAACTTTTTTATACTCCTTAGGGAACACCTTGATAAACTTGCGGCTTTCTTCGGCCCAATTGCTCAACAGATAGAGAGCGAGATGACTCTGTGTAAGCTGAAGATGCTTTTTAAGGAGGGTTAGTATTTGCTCTTCGTCTTCTCCTGTCAGCGGATCGAGATCCACCATTTCAGGATTACAGTTATCGGCAAAGTTACCATCAACATCGTATACCCAGGCTATACCGCCGCTCATTCCGGCGGCAAAGTTCCGGCCGGTTTTACCGAGGATCAGAGCCAGCCCCCCCGTCATATACTCACATCCATGGTCTCCAACTCCCTCAACGACTGCTGTAGCACCCGAGTTACGTACCGCAAAACGCTCGCCAGCCTGTCCCCTTACGAAAAGCTCTCCGGATGTAGCACCATAAAGAGCAACGTTACCGATGATGATATTTTCCTCGGGAACCAGCGTACTTTCGGCGGAAGGATAGATCGCTAAGCGTGCACCCGATAAGCCTTTGCCTACATAGTCATTTGCCTCACCTTCAAGCTCAAAAGAGATGCCTTTCGCACAGAAGGCGCCAAAGCTCTGTCCCGCAGAACCTGTAAACTTAAAGTTGATCGTATTGTCAGGTAACCCTGCTGAATGATATCGCTTCGAAAGTTCATTAGACAGAACAGTTCCTATGGTTCGGTCAGTGTTTTTCACCTCAAACGACCCAAATACCGGCGTGCGGCTTTCCAGGGCTTGCTGCGCATGCTCAAGGAGCCGCCAGTCAAGAATGTTATCCATTCCGTGATCCTGGCTTTCACTGTTATATAATGTTTGCTTAGAAGGATTAGTAACCGGATGAAGTATCGCCGAAAGATCGAGCGTACGTGCTTTCCAGTGAATATTCCCTTCACGAACTTTCAGGAATTGAGAGCGGCCAACCATTTCGTTCACTGTTCTGAAACCAAGATCTGCCATAATTTCTCTTAGCTCTTCAGCAATGAAACGGAAGAGATTAACTATATGCTCTGGTTTTCCGCTGAATAGTTTGCGCAGTTCAGGATCCTGCGTGGCAACGCCAACCGGACAGGTATTAAGGTGACACTTACGCATCATAATACAGCCTCCTGCTACCAGCGCTGCGGTTGCAACACCCCATTCCTCCGCTCCTAAAAGAGCTGCCACAGCTATATCACGACCGGTTTTCAGCTGACCATCCGTTTGTAAGATAACACGGCTTCTCAGCTGGTTGCGAACCAATGTCTGATGTGCTTCTGCTAATCCAAGCTCCCAGGGTAATCCGGCATGTTTAATTGAACTGATCGGAGAAGCTCCTGTTCCGCCGTCGTATCCTGCTACCAGGATCACGTCGGCATGAGCTTTAGCTACACCCGCTGCAATAGTACCGACACCTGCTTTGGACACCAGCTTCACATTGATGCGTGCATGCCGGTTGGCATTCTTCAAATCGAAGATCAGCTGTGCAAGGTCCTCAATAGAATAGATATCGTGGTGAGGCGGAGGAGATATAAGTCCTACTCCGGGAGTAGAATGCCGCACTTTTGCGATCCAGCTATCCACTTTATCGCCTGGCAATTGACCTCCTTCTCCAGGCTTGGCACCCTGTGCCATTTTTATCTGAAGTTCATCTGCATTGGTAAGGTAGTATGACGTTACTCCAAACCGCCCCGACGCCACCTGTTTAATAGCAGATCGCATAGAATCGCCGTTAACCAACGGAGTATATCTGATCTCATCCTCGCCCCCTTCTCCTGTATTGCTTTTACCGCCTATACGGTTCATTGCAATAGCGAGCGTACTGTGTGCTTCATGGGAAATCGAGCCGAACGACAATGCGCCAGTAGCGAAACGTTTCATGATAGACTCGATAGGCTCAACCTCTTCAAGAGGTACAGGTTCCCGGTGATGTGCAAAATCAAACAATCCGCGCAGGGTATACATCTTCTCGGACTGATCGTTGATCAGTTTTGCATATTGTTTATAAACGCTGTAATCACCGGTACGCGCCGACTGCTGCAACAGGTGAACTGTTTGAGGATTAAATAAGTGGGCCTCTCCTCTGCGCTTCCACTGGTATAATCCGCCTTCAGGCAATAACTGCTCTTCCGACTTGGAGTAGATGAATCCCTGATTATGCTTAAACAGGCTTTCCTTGGCTATCTCATCAAGCCCTAGACCGCCTATGCGGGTAACAGCGCCGGTAAAATACTGGTCTACTACGCTTTTATTTATTCCGAGGATCTCAAATATCTGTGCTCCGTGATATGACTGAAGCGTAGAAATTCCCATTTTCGAGAATATCTTCAGCAAGCCGTCACAAACAGCCTTAATATAATTTTTAGAAAGGTATTTAAAGTCGAGCGATGTCTCAAGCTTGTTTTCTTCCTTTAGGGTCTGAATAGTTGCCAGAGCCAGGTAAGGGTTGATCGCAGAAGCGCCGAATGCAAGAAGGCAGGCAAAATGATGTACTTCCCATACATCACCCGCTTCTACAACAAGTCCAACCTGACCTCTGTAGCCTTTTTTTATCAGGTGGTGATGTACGGCTGAAACAGCGAGAAGCGAAGGAATCGGAGCATGCTCAGAGTCAACCGCCCTGTCAGACAAGATCAGTACTTCAAAACCATCATCAACAGCATCTTCGGCATAGCGGCATAGACGTGCTATCCCTTTCTGCAAAGAACCTGGTTGTCCATCCGCTTTGAAATAAGTATAGAGTGTTTTGGAATGGAACATTCCGGTATCAATACTCCGTAACTTTTCGAGTTCGTTATTATTCAGAATAGGGTGACGCAATGCTACGCAATGGCAATGCATCTTATCTTCATCAAAAAGATTCCCGTTATTCCCGATGAAAGTAGCCAGGCTCATCACCATTCTCTCCCGGATAGGGTCGATAGGCGGATTGGTTACCTGCGCGAAGAATTGCTTAAAATAGCTTGAAATGTGCTGGGGACGGTCGGACAATACGGCCAGTGGCACGTCTGTTCCCATAGAACCTATTGGCTCCTTACCGTCTACAGCCATTGGTTTAACAATGGTTTCTATATCTTCACGCGAATAGCCAAATACCTGCTGGTACTTCAGAACAGATTCTTTTGACAAATTTGTAAAAGCGATCCTGGGTTCAGGAAGCTCCTCCATTCTTATTTTATAGTTCTCAAGCCACTCTCCGTAAGGTTGTGCTGAAGCTACTTTGAGTTTAATTTCCTGATCGGTAATAATCTTGCCCTCAGCAATATCTACCAGGAACATTTTTCCGGGCTGAAGACGCCCTTTCTTAACAATGATCTTTTCTGGTATCGGTAAAGCCCCGGCTTCAGAAGCAACAATTACTCTTTTGTCGTTAGTGATAGCATAACGTAAGGGGCGAAGACCATTTCTGTCTAGTAAAGCACCTATCTGCCTGCCATCAGTAAAGGTAAGAGCAGCAGGACCGTCCCATGGCTCCATCAAAGTAGCATGAAATTCATAGAATGCCTTTTTCACGGGATCCATTTGCTCATTTCCGTCCCATGCTTCAGGCACCAGCATCATCATAACATGTGGCAACGGGCGACCGGTATGTACCAATACCTCTACCACGTTATCAAGACAGGCAGAGTCTGACTGGTTAGCATCGATCACAGGCAATATAATATCCATCTCTTCTGCTGTAAAGTAAGAAGATGCATAAGATCTAAGGCCTGAATAGAACCAGTTGAGGTTACCGGTAAGACTGTTGATCTCTCCGTTATGCGCCATAAACCGGAATGGCTGTGCCAGCTTCCAGGAGGGGAATGTATTCGTCGAAAAACGACTGTGGACCATACCAAATGC
>DALYUO010000047.1:20167-25357 GCA_031981225.1 Pararcticibacter sp. | reverse complement strand
ATTTCAACGCTTCTTCTTCACCTGGCCACACCTGAAGGATTTAACCTTCATCTGGAGGAAGAGATCACGAAGGGAACCTTGATTACTCATCAGGGCGAACTGGTTCATGAGTTTACCAAATCGGTTCTGGAAAAGCAATCGAACCTCGTTTAAAGAAACTTTGAAATAAAAACTTAGGCAATAACAATGCATTTATACCAAAAAGAGCGGACACAATAAATGCCCGCTCTTTTTGATACTGTTAACTGCACACCAATAGAGGAGCTCTTCTCTAGCTTCGGGTGGTGAGCTATCGCAAAATATGGTCGGGACCACTGCTCTTTATGCAGGAGTCGTCTTATTTATAAGCAGAGATATGACTGGTCTTTATGCTCAGCACAAAGGATTTACCAACACTTATCTTTACACTCCTGTTTTGTAACAACGTTTTTATTGCCTCGTCAGACTTTAATGCTTCATAAAGATCCCGTGCTACGGCAGATCCGCTGATGTTATTTGACACTTTGCCATTTTCAAGAGCCAGATTAAAAGTATAACCCGATTTCCCCCTGCTTCCCGCGGATTCAAAATCGGTGATGTTCAATTTAAAGCTTTGTTCCTCAGTGAGACTTTTTTTAAGATGCAAACGAATGACCGGAAGATATCTGTTCCAGGTCGCTAAATATTTTCTTTCTTCCATGTTTGTGTGTAAAGGTATTACTTTTAATGAGGATAATCCTTTAGGTTATTGATTTTTTGATCAAATGAACTTAAAATATGTCCCCGGCGCCCTAATTAAAACAACAAAGTCATCCGGAGAAAACCATTCCTCCCCGGCCGTAAAATCTTCATGATATCCAGGTGCTGAGAATACTGACTATCGAATACATTTGTAACACCTGCGGTTACTTTTAACACTTTCATACGGGGGAATAACAAGTTCCTGCTAACCCCCAAATTCAGAATGGTTGATCCCATCGTAGGCGTTTCTCCGTATAACATGGCGTCCACATGGTCTTGTCGTGCGTTGGTTATTGATTCAACATGAAACATCGTTTTCCTTCCCGTCTGATAAAACACCGTATTAATACTTTTTAGCGGGGCAATTAAGGGCAGAGCATTGGCTCTGTTATCTGTACCCTTGGTATACGTGTTTGTGCTTGTAAAACTAAGAGCAGGAAAAGGCGACCACCTTAATGCAAGACCAGCACCATAGAGCTTTGCTGAAGGGATATTAGTAAATTGCTTGACACCGTTAGCGCCGATGGTCATCGTACTGTAACCGGTGAGCATGCTTCCAATAACATAGTCACGTATAAAATAACTGAACACATTAGCCTCGGCGCCAAATTTCGTATTATGAAAATTGGCGCCAAGATCCAGGTTTAATGACTTTTCCTGTTTTAAATGAGGATTTCCGATGTAGTCATACCCATCTAAACGATCGTAAATATAAAAGCTGTATTCCTCCTGAAGAGTGGGTGCCCTTGCACCCACAGCAATCTGCGCTGAGAAATCCAACGTCGGACTGACATGAAAACTGCCCTGGATATTCATGTTCTTCATCCACCTTTGCCGTGAAATATCCCCGTCGAACATCCCCGATATCTGATCTTTTCCCTCCTTTGTAAAAAGATAATCCTGCACATATTCAAGCCTACCACCTATTTTAACACTCATGTGATTATTCACGAAAACCTTATCCGAGAAATCAACTCCTATACCGGTGCGGGCAGGGTCGGGCAGCGTATACATAAACATCGGGGTCGCATTATCAGGATACATTGTCATTTCTGCACTTAACTTATTATTGAATCCGTCGAGCTGTAATTTGAAATAATGACGCTTATCACCCTTAAAAGACAGAGAAGAAAAAGCGCCGAATGTACGCGATGTGCCCGGCATGTCCATGTGCATAGGCACCAGTTCAGCCGGCCGCTTCGTGTCGTCCATTGCATGATCAATATAGTTATAATACATTTTGGTCTCCCAAACAGTGCCGCTCACCCGGTCGTTTTTAGTATAGGCCAGGGCCACAATCTTTGCTTTAGCAAAACTAACGTCCATCGTGAGGGCAGGATAGCCAATATCATGTCCTTCGTCCTGGATATAGTCAGCTTTTATATAGCTACCCTCACCTGCTTTAACCTTTACCGATATATTGCCATTCCACTTTCTGTACTGCGAGAAAAGTATCTTCTTCCCCCTGCCCGCATCGTAATTACCGCTTCTGCGATAAATGCCGTTTGCCTGAAGGGCGAAGCCTGAATTACTGTATTCAATGCCGGCTAGCATTTGAACGGCACTGCCATTCGATTCAAAACCGGA
This sequence comes from Pararcticibacter sp., assembly GCA_031981225.1. Taxonomy (GTDB): domain Bacteria; phylum Bacteroidota; class Bacteroidia; order Sphingobacteriales; family Sphingobacteriaceae; genus Arcticibacter. The sequence continues at coordinate 23,050 of DALYUO010000047.1, read as the reverse complement.
GCCGATCATTCCGTTTAGCCGGCCCTCTTCTGTAAACTTCGGTTCCTTAAGTTTAAAATTAATCCCGCCGCCAATACTACTGCCATGGGAGTCGTCCCCTGGATTAAAACGTATCGAAACACTCTCCAGATTTGTAGGTTCTATATACGGACTGACCGGATCCATCCGGTCGGTACATGCGCCGAACATCCGCATTCCGTCGATCGTCATTGTTATCCGGCCTCCGCTCAGGCTTCTGATGGAAGGCTCCATTGCAAAGTTTCCTCTGCGGATCATACTAATCCGGGGGTTTCGCTCCAGAATATGATCGGTCAAAGACTGAAGACCTCCCTGTTGTAATTCCTCGTTAGACCGCGAAATACTCTTATCGGGCTGAATTTTCACTTCCTTAAGTAACAACGATTTCAGAATACCACTACTTCCAAGGGAATCGGTTTGCTGAGCAAAAGCAGAATGACAGGCGATGATAACACCGCTGACCACTACTAAATAATTTCTCATTTAATTAAAATTAAAGGCACAGCAGCAGGCTATGCCTATTGTCCCTAGAAGAGAAGATCTAAAGTTGCATCCTCGACAACCACAATTCCTTCTTTTTTTAGTTTAAGATGCAACCGCCAGTCACCCGTCATAGTAAAATTGACCTTACCTTTGTAGTGCCCATTGTCTGTATGAACCGGATTAACATTATTTGGAGAATCGTGCCCCATTGATGGCATTTCCGTACTTAATTCAATTGTGAAGTCTTCATCAGCAGGAAAATTCATCATATCCGTTCTTTTGTTTACAAGCACATCGATATCATTGATACCGATTTTTGGCAATGTTGGCTCCACCAGCGATACCGTGTATTTATTGCCGTCTGTTCCCGTGAATGTCCCTGTATATTTAGTCCCCGATGGTATCGGCGCCACCGCAATATCAAAAACAACTGGCTCATTATTTACATTCACCGTCAGTTGCCAGCTCCCCATTTCGCCCGAAGGCATTGAAAAGACCACCGCCCCTTCATAAAGATGGTCTGTGGCCACATATATAGGCTGTTCAACCGGACTAGAGTGCTGCATAGATGCCATAGTCATCAAAGAATGATAAGTTATACTTGCATCGTTTACCTCTGAGCCATCTGGCTTTTTAAGACTCACATAAACCTTATTATAGGCAACAGTGAATTTATCTTTGTCCGCCCAGAGTGTAATGCGAAATCCATTTGACGTTGTATTTTCTGCAATCTTAACTTTTGCAGGTTCTGTTTCCGGAGCGTCATCTTTTTTACATGAGCCCAGTAAAATGATAGCAGGTACTATCAGCAATAGTAATTTTTTCATAATTAAAACAGTATGGCCGTAACGCTGACGCGTACGGATTTAGATATTGTTATCGATAAAAAAAGATCTTTATCCGCCTGTCGTAGATTACAAAACTGTGCACCTTAATGCCATGCGGAAAAGTTACGAAAAAGAGAATGCCCGGGGTGGCTGAAAGATAAGAGATGAGTGTTCGGGAAGGATAAAAGCATTATTCCTGAGAGCAATTACCCTTATAAGCTTTGTTAAAAACAATATGTTATATTTCTGAGGAAGGAATGCGTCCTGAAAAAGATTTTTCTGCTGTTGCTGCTCCTGACTCTTTTCTTTTTCCTCTGCCTGCTTAAGCTTTTTCGTCAAATAACAATTTCCTTCACAGTGCAGCCAGGGCTTATCCTTGTTCTCACATAAAGCTGCAGCAATATAATCCCTGTTCATTTCGAAAGAGGCATAGATGAACAGACGTGAAAAGCTAACGCCTATTATCAGAGGAATCAGAAGAATTGCCGCTATCCTGTAAAACATAACAAAGTACAAACTTAGAGAAATAGCTTTTAGAAGCAAAATACTTAAATGCTACAGGCGCTTCTTACAAACTTTCAATGCTTCACCCTACACCTGAAAAACTTCATTATATTTATTTATTTAATTCCTCACATATCCAGCTATGAACACAACGAACAGAAGAAAATTCATTGCCACCGCAGCTGCTGTTGCTGCAGGCACGGCAGCTGCCTCGGCCATTACTTTAAACGATACTCCAAAACGGTATCCGATAGTACACCATGTATTCTTTTGGCTAAAGAACCCGGCATCGTCCGACGACCGGGATAAATTAATTGCAGGGCTAAAAACCCTCTCGAAAATCGATACCGTAAAGGAACTGCGGGTAGGTGTCGTTGCCAGTACCGAAAAACGCGATGTTGTAGATAATAGCTGGGCTGTGTCGGAACTTATGTTTTTCAATGATCTCGACGGCCAGGCTGTTTACCAGACTCACCCCATCCATCTTCAGTTTATCAAAAACTGCAGTCATCTTTGGGAAAAAGTGATTGTATACGACTCAATAGATGTATAACGAGATATCTTCGAAAGGTGTTATTTCTGCAGGAATACGGCATTCTGTGAGTGCAGATATAGATAGGTCTTACCTCTGAGGAGAAGCGAATTGTTGCATAATTCAATTCTTTTAACTAATTTTATAAAAATTAATGAAATAATGCAACAAGGAACAGTAAAATTTTTTAATGAGAGTAAGGGTTTTGGATTTATCACACCTGAAAATGGCGGTAGTGAAATTTTTGTTCATGCCTCAGGATTGATTGACAACATCCGTGAAAACGACACAGTAACCTATGATGTCGAAGAAGGCCGGAAAGGGCTTAATGCAGTAAATGTAAAGATAGCTTAATTTACTATAAAGTCATTTGTCTAGCATTCTCCTTCAGGGAGAATGCTTTTTTATTTTATACCATCCCTTTATGATTACTTAAAAAGGCAACATCCAGGGCGGTGCGGGTTATTAGTTAATATATAAATGGAAAAGGATTTAAAGAGCGAAGATTTAAAGATAGAA
>DALYUO010000047.1:16623-20157 GCA_031981225.1 Pararcticibacter sp. | reverse complement strand
TCTCGGGCTAAAAGCCTCTATGATCGAAGCATACTCTGAATGGGAGGGCGCTTCTTTCTGGGGTGAAAAGCATATCAGCAAACTGGTCGAAATCTTCCCGGAAGGTCAGATCTGCATACTGGTAAACGGAGCTATCGCAGGATGCGCTCTGTCGCTTATTGTTGATTATGCAAAATTTGGTGATAATCATACGTATGCACAGATCACGGGTAATTACACCTTTTCTACCCATACACCCGACGGAGATGTTCTGTACGGAATAGACTTCTTCGTGCATCCCGAATTCCGGGGAATGCGGATCGGGAGACGACTTTATGATGCACGAAAGGAAATATGCGAACGCCATAACCTACGGGCAATCATAGCAGGGGGCCGGATTCCAAAGTACAAAGATTATGCCGACAAGTTAAACCCAAAGGAATACCTTCAGAAAGTTAAAGGGAAAGAGATTCACGACCCTACTCTATCATTCCAGTTGGCGAACGATTTCCATGTAAGAAAGATTCTAAAAGGCTATCTGCCCGGAGATACCCAGTCACTTGAATATGCATCCTTATTAGAATGGAACAACATCTACTATAATGAGGAGGCGCTGCATATCAATTCAAAAAAATCGGTCATCCGCCTCGGCTTAGTACAGTGGCAGATGAGGCCTTTCCCTAATCTTGAATCACTGTATGAACAAATTGAGTTTTTCGTCGATGTGGTAAGTGACTATCAGAGCGATTTTATATTGTTCCCCGAGCTATTTAATGCTCCTTTAATGACTGCTTATAACCATTTAAGCGGAGCAGAAGCCATGAGGGAAATAGCAAATTACACCGTTCCGTTAAGAAACAAATTCATTGAGTACGCCATCAGCTATAATATTAACATTATAACCGGAAGTATGCCATTCGTCGAAAACGGGGCTCTTCTTAATGTTGGGTATTTATGCAGAAGGGATGGTTCGCACGAGATGTATCGCAAAATTCACATCACTCCATCCGAAAGAAGCGCCTGGGGTATGGTAGGAGGAGATATCATTACTACATTTGACACGGATTGTGGAAAGATCGGAATAGTGATATGTTATGACGTAGAATTTCCTGAGCTTCCAAGACTTTTAGCAGAACAGGGAATGCAAATACTATTCGTTCCTTTCCTTACCGATACCCAGAATGGGTATACCAGGGTTCGTAATTGTGCGCAGGCGAGAGCCATAGAAAATGAATGCTATGTAGCAATCGCAGGCAGCGTCGGAAACCTCCCGAAAGTACATAATATGGATATTCAATACGCGCAGTCGGCTGTTTTCACACCGTCAGATTTCGCATTTCCAAGCAATGGTATTAAAGCCGAAGCTACTCCAAATACAGAAACCACGCTCATCGCAGACGTAGATATAGATCTGTTACGGGAACTTCATAATTTCGGTGCAGTAAGAAATCTGCTTGACAGAAGGACAGATATATATCAGATAGTTAATAAAAATAAGAAGTAATTATAAAAACATTTTTGCAAATTGTCTTTTTTAAAAATATAAAGAGAATATTTGCAGTGCTGTTTCAGCAACAATTTTAATACAATACAATTTAATACTATGGGTAGATCAACGGAAACGTTTAGCAAAAAAGAAAAAGAAAAGAAAAGATTAAAAAAACAAAAGGACAAAAAAGAAAAGGCAGAAGACCGTAAAGCAAACTCCGACAAAGGAAAGAGTTTAGACGAAATGCTAGCCTACGTGGATGAGAATGGAAATATTTCTTCAACTCCTCCCGATCCTGGAAAAAAACAAAAATTCAATACCGAGGATATCCAGATTGGTATTGCCAGACAAGAATATGTACCTGAAGATGCTATAAGAAATGGAATAGTAACACATTTCAATGAAGCTAAAGGCTACGGATTTATCAACGACCTGCAGAGCCAGGAAAGTATTTTTGTCCATATTAACGGGTTGACCGAACCTGTAAAAGAGAACGACAAAGTAACCTTCGAAACCGAAAAAGGCCAAAAAGGCTTAAATGCGGTGAGAGTTAAAAAAGTTATCAAGTAGCTCAAAAAATATACCTCTGGTTGTTATTCCTTTAAAGTTCCTATATGGAATCTTTAAAGGCTCGACACTTTATACCCTGCGATACGCAAAAGCAAGGACTTAAACCTTAATTCAGGCAATCCGTCAATCTTCCGGTTGCCGTGGCGTCTTATTGCACTATCCTAAAACCAACTTCTTTTCAATATGTTATTAAAAGAGTATTTTGAGTATCTTAGGCACATTCGAAGGGGGAATGGTTGAGAAGGAGCATCATTAAAAAGCTAACCAATGGCTAGATTTCGTAAATTCAAGCGTTTTCTTTTCAAATACAGCTTAATTCCACCCAGGAAATGGAGACCGGCCGCTATAATGGCAGTCGCTTCTTTTGTGGGCTTGGGACTATACATAATAAGGCTCAGCAATGCCGCTTCTTATCTCTCAGACGATCCGCAGGCTTGTGTGAACTGTCATTTGATGACACCTCAATACATCACCTGGAATCATAGCTCCCACCGCGAGGTTGCACATTGCAACGATTGTCACGTGCCTCATAACAACGTTTTTAATAAATATTATTTTAAGGCGAAGGATGGCCTGTATCATGCTTCTATTTTTACACTTCGTGCAGAACCCCAGGTAATAAAGGCTAAAGAGCCCTCAGTGGAGGTCATTCAGGATAATTGTATCCGTTGTCATCAGAACCAGGTTACAGACGCTAAAATGGCTGGCTTTGTAGAAGACCATTATGAAAAAAGGACAGACCGGACCTGCTGGGAATGCCACAGAGAGGTTCCTCACGGAAGAGTAAAGAGCCTTTCATCTGTGGGATTCCAAATAGAACCTATACGTGCCCATACACCACCCGAAATGAAGATAGTCCCTGAGTGGCTAAAAGAATCTATGAACGAACAGAAAGCAGCACAACCCAAATAATATAAAGATGAGAAACTGGATCCTTTTTATCGCGACCGTGTTAATAGTATTTTTACTGTCTATGTTGGTTTATTCCGTCATGGACAGGAAGACAGAAGCCAGGTTTGCATACCATCCCAAAGTTGAGATTAAAGGTATAGAACCCCGTGATTCGCTATGGGGACTGAATTATCCCCGGCAGTATCAGTCGTACCAGAAAACTCAGGATACCACGTTTAAAAGCAAATACAACACCAGCGGCTTTCGCGATGCTTTAGAGGAAAATCCCGAAACTATCATTCTTTGGGCTGGCTACGCCTTTAGTAAAGGATATAACCAGCCGCGGGGCCACAATCACGCAGTAAGGGATGTGTTGGCTTCGGTGAGGATCGGAGCTCCTAAAGAACCAGGCTCCGGAGCAATGCCCAGCACCTGCTGGACATGCAAAAGTCCGGATGTCCCCCGGCTGATGAAAGAACTCGGCGTAACTGAATTTTACAGTAAGAAACTGTCAGATTTCGGCAGCCAGATCATTAATCCAATTGGTTGTGCTGATTGCCACGACCCCAAAACTATGAATCTTACCATCACACGGCCCGCGCTGG
>DALYUO010000047.1:12915-16613 GCA_031981225.1 Pararcticibacter sp. | reverse complement strand
AGGCTATGGGACGCGATATCAATAAGGCTTCGCATCAGGAAATGCGCTCGCTGGTTTGCGCTCAGTGCCATGTGGAATACTATTTCGACAAGCACAAGCCCGGAAAAGAAAAAGCTCAGTATGTTACTTTTCCATGGAAAGACGGCCATACCGTTGAAGCGATGGAAGCTTATTACGACAAGATCGAATTCTCCGACTGGATTCACCCTTTGAGCAAAGCGAAAATGCTAAAGGCGCAACATCCCGACTTCGAAATCTACTCATTCGGCGTACATGCAAAAAGAGGGGTTTCATGTGCCGACTGCCATATGCCTTATGGAACAGAAGGCGGACAGAAATTTACGGACCACCACATAGGCTCGCCGCTCTCCAACGTCGAAAACTCCTGCTTTGTATGCCACAGAGAGAAAGTATCCGACCTGGTAAGCGATGTTTACGAACGGCAGACAAAAGTAAAACAAGGCATATCCCAACTGCAACGTCATATAGCGATGGCTCACCTCGAGGCAGAGAAAGCCTGGAAGCTGGGAGCCAAAGAGCCTCAAATGGCAAAGATTCTGAAAGGGATCAGGCATGCTCAATGGCGCTGGGATTATATAGCAGCTTCCCACGGCGCCGGATTCCACGCTCCCCTCGAATCAAGCCGCATCCTCGCTTCGGGCTCTGCGATTATCCAGGAAGCAAGGATTGAGTTGGCACGGGTTCTTGCCTCTCTTGGCCATAACCAGCCTGTGAAGATGCCGAACCTGGACAGCAAAGCTGCCCTTCAGGCATATATTGGAGTGGACCTCGAAAAAGAAAAAATGGAGAAAGCAAATTTCCTTGAACAGGTAGTACCTAAATGGCTCAAAGAAGGAAAAGCCAGGGAAGCGCAGCAAAAAGTGAATATGCTTAACTAATACTGGATGACCTATTATAAATTCCTCACTTCCACCCGCATTTCCCTTGTATTACTTATTGCATTTGCCGCTTCCATGGCGACCGCTACCTTTATCGAAAACGATCATGGTACTGCGGTAGCACGGGGACTGGTATACGAGACATGGTGGTTTGAGCTAATCATGCTCTGGCTCGCTGTTAACTTCCTTGCCCACATCAGGCAATACAAACTCTTTCACAGGAACAGGTGGCCCGTCGGCTTGTTTCACGTCGCATTTGTCATCATTATCATAGGCGCTGGTGTAACAAGGTATTTCAGTGAAGAGGGCGTCATTCACATCAGGGAGGGGCAGAAGGAAGACACATTCTACACCAACGCACGCTATCTTCAACTCAAACAAATAGACAAAGGCTCGGAAAAGCAGTTTCAAAAACCAGTCACGCTGATCAGTCATAATTTCGAGTCTCTATACACTTCGGCGGACCTCGGCGATCAAGCATTCACAGTAATTTTTGAGGAATATACAACCGGCGCCAGAGAAGAGATAGTGGCAGGCGCTGATACGTTTTTGGAATTTGCCGTTGCATCAGGAGAAGGAAGACAAGACTACGTAATAAAGCAGGGCAACGGTCTGCAGATGGGCAAAATTTCACTGGGCACACAAAAAGACAGTCCGAATCCTGTTAAAATATTCAAGCAAGGCAGTACATGGATGATCCATTCGGCTGTCCATTTGCAGCAAATGGACATGGCAACCCAGCAGATAGGGGTGCTTCACGCTGGAGAAACAATGCCCCTGAAGCTCCGCTCACTATACCAGGCCGATGGAGTGGCTTTTCTTGTAAAAGCCATTCATGAGAAGGCTGCGCTGAAATACAGGCAGGAGAAAGACGAAAAGCTGGCGAAGAATCTTCCACCTGAGAGATTTTCAGCTGGAACGCTATCCCGGCAGTCAGAGTCCTGAAAGTTATGCCAGCGAACTGAGAGTAACGGATTCAGAAAACGACTTTCAATTCAGGGTGTTTATGAATAATGTGCTTGACTACAAAGGATACCGCTTTTACCAGTCATCGTACGATGCTGACGAAAAAGGAACGGTATTATCCGTAAATCAGGACCGTCCCGGCACCTATCTCACTTACCTCGGATATACTTTACTCACCCTTGGGATGTTTCTGACACTGTTTACCAAAGGTAGTCGCTTCCGTCTTGTGAACAAAAAACTAACAACGATTCGAAAAAGAACTGGAGCAGCCTTAGCAGCCCTCCTTACCTTCTTGTGCATCTCCGCAAACGCGCAGCCCACGGGCACAATACCCCTTGTACCTGCCGAAAAAGCCGCTGAGTATGGAAAACTGATCGTTCAGGATTTAGATGGACGCATGAAGCCACTGAATACACTCGCCAATGAAATTCTGCGCAAGCTAAATGGCAAATCGTCCGTTACCCTTCCCGACAGTTCCGGTGGTGCGAAACTTGATCCTGAACAATTCCTGCTGGCCGTGCAGATGGATCCGGTATTGTCCAGCAGGCTTCCCCTTATCAGGATCGACAAAGAAAAGTCACATCTGGCCTTTCTGGCACTTGGAATAAAACCAACAGACAGGATCAGCTTCAGCGATTTTGTTAATAAGGATGGCGAATACCTGCTTCAGGACCTGGTAGAGGAAGCCAACAAACTTAAACCTGCAGAACGGAACGAAGGGCATAAAGAATTGCTTAAAACCGATGAGCGCTTCAATATATTCTACGCCCTGCTTACAGGCGACTTCCTGCGCATCTTCCCTAACAAAGACGATCAGAATAATACATGGTTCACCAGCCAGCAATCGCAAAAGGGATTTGCTGAAGAAGATGCCCGGTTCGTTGAAAACATCACTGCTCTATATCTTTCCGGCTTGCAAAAAGGTATGCAGGAAGGAAACTGGGCCCAGGCCGACGAGGCCCTGGGTTATATGCACCTCTTTCAGCAGAAAGCGGGGAAAAAAGTATACCCGGACGAGCGTCTCATTAAAGCCGAACTTCTTTACAATAAATTAAGCCTCGGCAATAAATTGTTTGGTCCTTTCTGGTTAACGGGCATCTTTATGCTTGCTCTCGCGATATTGATGCTGTTTAAAGAGTCGAAGCCCATAAGATGGGGTTGGATTGCCGGAAAGGCATTGAGCTGGCTGGGACTCCTGATCTTTACCTTCCACCTTGGCTTACGATGGTACATAGCAAAGCACCCACCCTGGAGTGATGGCTTCGAAATGCTCGTTTTTGTTGCCTGGGGTGTACTGCTGTTCGGCCTGCTCTTTTCTGGGAAGTCCAAATTTACAGTACCACTGGCCTTGCTGTTTTCCGGGACATTGCTCTTTGTAAGTTTCCTCGACTGGCTGAATCCCGAAATCACTAACCTGATGCCGGTATTGCATTCGTACTGGCTCAAAATTCACGTGGCTATCATTGTAAGCTCCTATGCTCCCCTCGCCTTAACGGCGATACTCGGACTGCTTAGCCTGCTTTTGCTCATTTTTAAGCCCGCATCTCCTAAACCAAACTGGTGGATAAGCATGCAGGAGTTAACTATTGTAAGCGAAATGTCGGCTACCATCGGCTTATTTCTGCTAACGATAGGTACTTTTCTTGGAGGCGTATGGGCGAATGAAAGCTGGGGCAGATACTGGGCATGGGATCCGAAAGAAACGTGGGCGCTTATATCGGTTATTGTATATGCCTTTGTATTGCACCTCCGTCTGATTCCCGCGTTTAAGAATATGCTTATCTATAGCCTGGCCAGCCTCTGGGCTTTTTCTTCCATCGTAATGACATCATT
>DALYUO010000047.1:11301-12700 GCA_031981225.1 Pararcticibacter sp. | reverse complement strand
GCAAATTGCAAGAGGAGGAAAAGAAGAGGCTGGTGGTGTAATGATAAACATTTAGCACCAGATGATGTTAAGAAACACAATGAAGATCATTAATCCGTTTATATATCCTTTATCAATCCTGATAGGGCTGCTCTCGGCTTGTAACAATACACCACAGAATAAACTAAAGAGCAGTAAAAGCCCGGGTTTGGGCTTCGACACAGTTACCTACACTCTTAAAACAATCACGAAGGACGACCCGCAATGCGACACTTCCAAAGAAAAGAACTGCCGGATCGTCGATATAAAATACCACGTGTTTGACAATCACCCGGTTTTAAACGACTCCATACGGACAATGCTGCTGGCAATTTACCCGTTCGAGAGGACCGATTCATCAGCGACGCTCTCTCTCGAAGAGCAAACGGAAGAGTTTATGGATCAATACAAAAAATTTAAAAAGGAACCATACTCACAGGGAAGGAAATACGAGTTAATTAGTTCGACCAAAATCCTGGAAGAACTGGCGAACCTCTTCACTCTACAGCTGGATGCTTATACTTACAGTGGAGGGGCCCATGGCGCTTCTTTCAGACGCTTCATTAATTATGATATAAAGAACAAGAAAGTTATTCTCCTGAATGACATCTTAAAAAACAATTACCAGGATTCTTTAGTGAACGTTGCTGAAGTGATATTCAAAAAGAATGAGGGACTGAAACCTGAGCAAGCGTTAAGCCCTAATGCCTATTTTTTTGAAAACAATCAATTCGGTCTTGCCAACAGCTATGTTTTCACCTCTCAGGGTATTCTATTTCTATATAATGAATACGAAATTAAGCCATATGCAGCGGGAAGAACGGAGCTGCTCGTTCCTTATAATAAAATAAAGTCAATGCTCAAACCGGGTGCGGTTGTAGAGCAGTTTATAAAATAACAGATCCTTGTTATACTGACTTAGGGACATGATTTCAATTTAAACCCTACCTTTGCCTCTGAAAAAAATACTGTATGCATCTTGATCTGCTTTTAAAACAAATGTCTTTCATCCATGAGATAGACAAGCTTAAATACATCTTCCGTAAAAGTAAGCTCTTCTCGAGCGACCGGCACGAGAACGACGCTGAACATAGCTGGCATTTAGCAATAATGGCTATTGTGCTGGCAGAACATGCTAATGAGCCTATAGACATTTTAAAGGTGCTAAAAATGCTGCTTATCCATGATATCGTCGAAATAGATGCAGGCGACGTATTTCTCTTCGATTCGGTTGTCAGGCAGAACAATGCTGTTGCTGAAGCTAAAGCAGCTGAAAGAATATTCGGACTGCTTCCGGAAGCACAAGCTGCAGAGCTTATAGCGATATGGGAGGAGTTTGAAGCTGCCGAAACTCCAGAATCGCTCTACGCCCGCGCCATCG
>DALYUO010000047.1:7719-11291 GCA_031981225.1 Pararcticibacter sp. | reverse complement strand
AAAAGCGTAATTAAACACGGCTCACAAACGCTATGGGACTTTACAGAAAAATTACTCCAGGAAAGTCATAAAAGCGGTATCCTCAAGAAAGAAGAGGAGTTACGGGCCATTTGATATCATTTTGCAATCAAAATATATGATCACACGTTATTAGTAAAGGACTGGTAACATTGAACATTATGGAAGCATCGTATCTACCCGTACAATGGGTTTACAGGGAAGTGATCGAAGAAGAGATTGAAAAGGGAACCGAGGGAAAGATCTTTTATTTTCGGGAGCAGCAAGTTAGTGAGGCCTATGGAAAGGTCTTAAAAATGGTGGAATTAAAAGGCGAAGGCATATTCATTCATCTGGACAATGGCGTAACGATACGAATAGACCGAATAATAACCTTATTCGGAAAACCCGGAGCAGCGTATGACGAATACAATGCCGATGCCTGTATGGATTGCATGGGCGGTTATACCCAGGAAGAGCTGGACAAACTATAAATCTCTAGCCTTTTTATCGACTGTTTTTAACAAGAACTTCTTATTCAACCAGGCGCGGACCGGCTCATCATAAAGCTTCAGGCATGCGTACGCCAGAAGGATGGACGACACAAAAGCCACGAGTGCTACAGGATAACCATCGGATAACGAAACTTTATTATCCTTTACCCAGGCGGTATAAATATAGATAATGGGATAGTGGGTTATATAAATCGGATAGGAAATATCGCCTAAGAATTTACATAAACCGGATGAAAACCGCCCCTTTACCTCGCCACTGGCGCCCAGATATATTATCAGAGGAAAAACCAATATAATACTCAAAGAATCGTAAAGGCCATTCATCCAAAGATGTTCGCTCCCTCCTATTCTTGGAACCGACAGCACGATAAGTACCAGTAAAGCACACCACATAAAGGCGTTTTTTACACGAGTGATTTTAGCTGTTCTGCAAAGCAGCAGTCCCGCAAAGAAAGGGAACATCATGCGTGTAAATCCAATACGTAACTGCTCGGGCTCAAGCGACCAGCCGCCGATTACGTCGCCGGCCGGACTTGTCACCGCGAAATGTATAAGCGCAGCCCCACATATTACGACTAATATTGACAACGCCGTTTTTGAGAATTTCCTGACTCCAAGCGCATAAAAAATATTACCTATATACTCAAAGAATAACGACCAGCCTGGCCCGTTTAACGGATAAGTCTCATTCCAGCCCCGAAGGTCCATAGATGGAGAGACGGGAATCATCACAAAACCTAGCAGCATAATAAAAAGCATTCGCCACACCGACACCTGGCTTATTATTGAAAAATACTCCGACTCCTGAAAATAAAATAGCAGGGCTCCTATAATCATCCCCATTACAACCATAGGCTGAAGCCGTATAAGACGACGCTTAAAAAAGTCCCCTACCGACATCCTTCCCCAGCGGTCATCATAGGCGTATCCAATAACAAAACCTGAGAGTAAAAAGAAAAAATCTACTGCAAGATAGCCGTGATTTATAATCTGGTCTAAATGACTTGTTGCATGGGTTTCGAACAGGTGAAAGGCAACTACTGTTATTGCTGCGACACCGCGCAGGCCGTCAAGGATCGGATAATGAGGTTTCATGAATAAGTTTGGCCCCAAAGGTAGAATTATTATATAATTCCACCATCACTTTCTAGCTTTTTGTCATACGCATACTCTGCTTCACCTTTTCGCGATGCGATGCTCCCCAGTTCCTCAGCTCCTCTAATACTCTATTCAGGGTACCACTATAGTCGGTAGCTTCGTAGATAACGGTTACAGGAGTAGTGGGGTATACCTTTCTTATGACAAAGCCATTCATTTCCAAATCCTTAAGTTCCTTAGCCAGAATCTTCGGAGTAATTCCATCCAATACCTTTTGTATTTCATTGAATCGTTTAGGCCCTTCTCTGAGAGTAAAGATCAGCGGCAGCTTCCATTTACCATTCAAAACATACAGCGCATCAAGTATATGCCCCACGCTCGACTTACACTCTTCCTTTGTGATAATCATTTCATTCACAACAGTTTCCATAACTACAAAGCTACTCACTTTCCCCGAGGATACCACTATCCTTTAGGAAAGTAGTATCTTTTTAATAGCTGGACGCTGTAGTTTTGAAGAAAAATGAAACTTAAAATTCAATAACAAATAACCAGACTATGAAAAAAGTACTTCATATTATGTCGAGCGTAAGTCATGATGCCTCCTTTAGTATCCAGTTAGGTCATGCTATCATCGATAAATTGAAAGAGCAATACGGCGAGATCAGCGTTTCTGAGCTTGACCTGAACAAGACGCCTCTTCCTTACCTGGATGCGCGGCATATCCAGGCTTTCTACACTCCTGTCGAGCACTTAACAGATGAGGATAGAAATGCTCTTTATCATTCTGATAAAGCCATAGAGGATTTGATGGCAGCTGATATCATCGTTATCGGAGCGCCACTTTATAATTTCGGCATCCACTCGTCCCTCAAATCCTGGATCGACCACATTTGCAGGGCCGGAGTTACTTTCAGGTATACCGAACAGGGGCCGGAAGGGCTGATTAAAGGCAAAAAGGTGTATATCGCTATGGCGGCAGGGGGCATATATTCATCAGGACCCTACCAGGCGTACGATTTTGTGAGTCCCTATTTGAAAGCCGTATTGGGCTTCCTGGGGATGACCGACGTTTCTCTTGTCTCGGCTGAAGGTGTAAAGATGCCGGGGGTCGGAGAACATGCCCTGGAAAAAGCGATAGATAGTATCGCGGTTTAGATAAGATACTAAAACATAAAAGGCCTCTGAAAACGAGGCCTTTTTATGTTTTAAACTTAAATCTTCGAGGCTTCGTAGCCTGTTCCTTTTAACGCTGTTACCAGCTCACTTTCAGAAACGTCTCCTTCTACTGTAAGGGTCCGCTCAGGATCAAGTAAATCTACTTTCCAGTTGCCAGCACCGGCCACTTCATTTAATGCAGGTGTCACTTTCTCTACACAGTTCGTACACTTAATATTTGTTTTGAACTTTAGTGTTTCCATAATATCTATTTTAAATCTGTACAAATTTACGGCTGGTATCCAGCTATCTTTTCATATAATCTCCGCCAATATTTACACAATTTCATATGTTAGGCAGATGGGCTACAACTTAACGGACTTTAGTCTTAAGCTGTTACTTACAACAGATATAGAACTTAAAGCCATTGCCGCGCCAGCGATCATGGGGTTAAGAAGAAAACCATTGAACGAATAAAGAACACCTGCAGCCAGCGGAATGCCTATAACATTATAAATAAATGCCCAGAACAGATTTTGCTTAATAGTCTGAACCGTCTTTTTCGACAATCTGATTGCCTTAGGTATCGACTGCAAATCCGAGGTAATCAGCGTGATTTTTGCCACATCCATGGCAATATCCGATCCTTTTCCCATGGCAATGCTCACATCTGCCTGCGCAAGAGCATGCGAATCATTTATACCATCGCCAACCATCGCAACTACTTTTCCGGTAGACTGCAGCTCTTTAATAAATTCTGCTTTCTCAGAAGGCAACACCTCTGCCTTGAACTGTGTCAAGCCT
>DALYUO010000047.1:0-7709 GCA_031981225.1 Pararcticibacter sp. | reverse complement strand
CGCCGCAGCGGTTTGACTATTATCCCCCGTTAGCATATAAACAGAAATACCCATAGACTGCAGGGCCTTTATAGCAGCCTTTGATGATGCCTTTACCTTGTCGGCGATCGCAATTACCGAGAGTACATTTTCTTCGTCCGCAAAGTAAATTACCGTATTCGCTTTTTGCTGAAATTCCTTAGCTTTCACGTCCATCGAAGGAGCGATCTCAATTCCATTCTCGTCTATTAACTTCCGGTTGCCGGCGTAATAAGTTTTCCCATTATACAGTCCTTTTACTCCCCGTGCTGTCAGGCTTTCAAAAGAAGCAAGGGCAACACCCTGAATACCGCCAGCCTTCAGATTATTTACAACTGCATCAGCTAAAGGATGCTCGGATTGTATCTCAAGGCTATACAGCACATTCTTATAATCCTCATTCTTGTCATCTTCTATACTCCAGATTATCCGATTAACAACGGGCTTCCCTTCGGTGATGGTGCCGGTTTTATCAAGGATAATTGCGTTTACCTTATGCCCCAGCTCAAGACTTTCGGCATCTTTTATCAGTATGTTATTTTCAGCACCCTTCCCGACACCTACCATAATTGCTGTAGGCGTTGCCAGACCTAATGCACACGGACAGGCAATAACGAGAACCGTTACAGACGTAAGCAAAGCATGGGTGAAGGCATTCTCTCCCCCGAACAACATCCACATAATAAAGGTAAGGACTGCAATACCCATCACAGCAGGCACGAATATCCCCGCTATTTTGTCTACCAGCTTTTGTACGGGAGCCTTACTTCCCTGCGCTTCCTGCACCATTTTTATAATATGGGCCAGTAACGTATCGCTGCCCACTTTTTCGGCAAGAAACTGAAGGCTACCTTTCTGATTTACCGTTCCTGCGAAAACTTTATCTTCTTTCTGTTTCTGTACGGGGACCGGCTCACCAGTTATCATACTTTCGTCTACATACGAAGACCCTGATGTCACGACGCCATCCACCGGAACTTTTTCACCCGGTCTTAGGATAATGATATTCCCTTTCGCAACTGAAGCCACCGGAATCTCCTGCTCACTGCCATTGATGAGCACACGCACCGTCTTCGGCTGTAAGCCCATTAGCTTTTTAATGGCAGAGGAGGTATTTGATTTTGCTTTTTCTTCAAGCAGCTTTCCCAGAGATATAAAGGCAATAATAACAGAAGCCGCCTCATAATAGACATGAGGATGCAAGCCCCGGCTGTGCCAGAACTCCGGATAAATGGTATTAAAGGCACTGAATAAAAAAGCTATACCCGTACTCAACGCAACCAATGTATCCATATTGGCTTTCCCGTAACTAGCCTGCTTCCAGGCATTGATGAAAAAGCTGCGGCCAAACCAAAAAAGCACCGGGGCGGTAAGGATCATCGATATCCACGTTCCGTAAGGCATATCCATAAAGAACATACCGATAATAAAAACCGGAAACGAAAGCACAGAAGCCCAGATCGTTCTTTGTTTTACAGCATTATAATTTTTAAGCTGCAGCTCTTCCTGAACCTCCGAAGGATTTTCGACGTCTACTATCAGGTCGTACCCTATGGCACGGATCGATTTCTGAAGTTCCGACGGACTTGTTCTTTTTTCATCATATTGAGCCCAGGCGGTCTGATTGGCAAAGTTAACCCCTGCATCAATTACACCTTCTGCCGATTTAAGCATCGACTCTACGCTCATCGCGCAACCCGCACAAGTCATTCCTGTCACCGGAAATGATTTTTTTGCAACTTGCGCTGTCTGGATCTTATCTTGAGGTATTGAAGTTACTGACATAGCATTTTAATAT
Source organism: Pararcticibacter sp. (assembly GCA_031981225.1). GTDB lineage: Bacteria > Bacteroidota > Bacteroidia > Sphingobacteriales > Sphingobacteriaceae > Arcticibacter. The sequence continues at coordinate 5,893 of DALYUO010000047.1, read as the reverse complement.
ATATCACAAAAATACTATGGATCCCTCCCGATGCTTTACACTATTACAGGAAAGAATTATATAATTTCAGATGGCTCTGATCATTTCAGGAGAGTGAAGCCCATTCCCTTGTTCTAAAATCATCTTTCGAAGAGCCACATACGAAACAGGTATAGTCAGGCAGTGTATCAAAAGAAGTACCGGGCAAAATACCGCTCATTTCCTCGCCAAAACTATCATCATAAATGCTGAGACAATGAATACACTGGTACACTGTTTTCATCTCTCCCTTAACTTCATTTTCAGGAAAACTGTCACTACCGGTATTCAATTCATTAATGCTATACGACTGGTAATAGATTTGGGCTAGAGCCATAAGAGTATCACTCAGTTGATGTTCTGCAAGACCGCTTTTATAGGAAAGAAAGTCTTTAGAGTTCGGATTAAAATCGCGGGTATGAAGAACGTCCCAGCCATGTTCCTGCTTCCTTAAAACAATTGACCCGAATAAACCAGTGCGTGGTTGGGTCTTTATCGCGAAACAAAGCCTGTAAGTGCGCAGGTCTGCTTCTTCAAATTCACGAACAAGATATTTTTTCAGGTTCAGTCCCTCTTTACACTGATCCTCCACCTGCCAGTTTAGCTCATTGGCAGCATGCCGCACATTTAACCGGTATTTATTTAGCAGGTTTTCCCATCTTCTGCGATCAACCTGATCAATATTCTTTACCAATAACGATTTCCAGGGAGTGGTATACAACTGGCCAATACGTGTCTGAAGGCAAAGTGCGCATACCTCCTTTAAAAAATCTAGCGGAAAATGTTCGTTTCGCCGATAAACCCCCAGCCAATATTTGTTATCGCTATACTTGTTGAAACCTTCGTAATAAGGCAGATAAAAATCAGGCAGTGTAAGCGGTTCGTTTAGCGGCTGCGTAAAGTTTAGCAAAGGTTTTAAAAGATCAAAGAAAGAGTTTTCATCCACCCGTTCCCGATCATAAAATTCGCTGCTGTTATTATAAATAACTTCCTCTATTATCTGGCTTACCTGTGGAATATCGTCCGAATAAATCAGAAAGGGGCAGCAGCATAGCTGGCTCGTTTTTGGAAACCGGATGTATAAATGCCAGTGGTTATTTAAGTCGCTTGAAATAAAATTAAGATTACCGGTAAAGAACGGCACAAACGTTTGTGTATTATCAACCAGGTTGATTTTCAAACGGGGACGGTGAATAAACTGGTCGAAAATATCCTTATATACCCCTTCCTTCAACCAACTCCCGGAATTAAATATTGCTTCCGATACGTACGAACTCACGATATTCGGATACTCACTCACATCGAGTTCATAAACCGCATTGGCAGCTAGCATAAGGTATTCGAAATCCTCAGCATATGCTCTATCCATGTTAAAATACAGCTGCTGCCGGGTTCCGAAGCAAACTGCATCTACTCCAACTTTTTCGGCAATAACCAGTAACTCAAAGAGATCGCCCGGCGATACGACGCCGCCGCACAGATTTACTTTTACGGTATATTGTGCTTCATTCATCAGCTTTGCAATACGTCATTTAAACTTTCTTCCAGCAGACGCTTTACTTCAGGCCTGCAGGATCCGCAACCTGTACCCGCGCCGGTCGCTGCGCAGATATCTTCTAGTTGCACACAACCTTCAGCTATCTTTTTTCGGATATTCCCCTCCCCCACATTATTGCAGCTGCACACTAACTTCCCTGATACGGGCTCAGCCTTACTGCCACTCCGCAGCAATTGCAGGCGCTTATCGCTCAGTTCCGTCTTGTTGGCTATCAGTTCCCTGAATTCGTTGAACTCGCTTTTATCGCCTATCAGGATCGTACCCACAAGACGATCGTCTTTGATGATGCACTTTTTGTAATAACGCCTCGCCTTGTCGATAAAGGTAACTTCTTCATAGCTGTCATCCGGACATTCAGACAGGCCGATACTGCAGAGATCAAACCCCTGTATTTTGATGATATTCATAAACAGGCTTCCCTTGTAATAGCTCGCGATATCACCGTTCATATAGTGCGCCACCACTTCGGCCTGCTGCTCTGCCGCAGCTGTAATACCATAAAGGACTCCCTCAAATTCGGCGATCTCTCCGATAGCATAAACACTGGGATCGCTGGTTTCCAGTCGTTCGTTCACAACTACGCCCCGCTTGCAGTCAAGTCCGCACTCCTTAGCCAGTTCTATGTTAGGAGTGGTGCCAATAGCCAGGATCAGCGCATCGCAGTTTATTTTACGGCCGCTTTTCAATCCAACACCAGTGAGTTTATTGCGGCCGTAAAAGAGCTGCACCTCGTCGTCGTAATAAATATCACAGCCCTGATCCATCATCTCCTCGTGAAGCAACTGGCTTCCCAGTTTGTCGAGCTGACGATTAAGAAAGCGCGATACCCGCTGAACAATAGTAATCTTAATGCCGGTTTCACGTAGCGAGGCGGCCATCTCGAGGCCAAGCAGACCTCCGCCAACAATCAGCACGTGGCCATTTCGCGGTACATGTTTCTTAAAACTATCCGCATCATGGCGGCTCCGCATAGTGAATATCCCTGGCAAAACAGGTACGTTTTTCGGTACCGCGGCACGGCTGCCTGTAGCCATTACCAAAACGTCATAGCTTGTTTTTTGTCCGCGTGAGTCGACTACATATTTATCTTCACGGTTCACCTGTTCCACAGTTACTCCCCTTAAAAGGCGGATATTATAGGCCGGTTCCTCCGAATCCTTCATCTTTATCAGCTGTTCCCAGGTTTGCTCGCCGCTGATATAATCGGGCAGCATTACCCGGTTATAAAAAGGATAGTTCTCTTTGCTGAAGATGATGATCTCGTCTTCCTTATTCAGCTCGCGATACGACTTCACAAAGCCATAGGCCCCGGCCCCGGCGCCTATTACGACAATACGCTGAACGGGTTTCTCATACTTCTTCACATGAACCGCACAATACTTAAAATCCGGCTCCTTCGAGACGGGGTCTACCGCATCATTGGTAATATTATTAGCCCTGTTGAGGTCACTTCCCAGGATTTTCCCCCAGTGCATAGGCAAAAAAACAACGCCTGGCTTTATTTCCGAAGATAGCCTCGCCTTTACCTGCACCTCTCCCCTCCGTGATGTGATAACAGTAATATCCCCATCTGCCAATCCGATATCCTGCGCATCCAGAGGATGTATCTCCACAAAAGCCTGTTTATAATGCTGGTTTAGCTTATTAACCTTGCCTGTTTTACTCATCGTGTGCCACTGATCACGGATACGGCCGGTAGTGAGGATCAGCGGAAAATCCCCGGTTGGCTTCTCGCTATTAAATTCGTCGGGAACCGTATGGATTATGGCCTTCTTTGAGGGAGTGTAAAATATCTTGTCTGTAAAAAGGCGACGGCTGTCTTTGAGATAACGTTTCTTTTGGTAGGGCCATTGTACCGATCCTTTTTCTTTCAGTATCTCATAAGTTAACCCGCTGATATCAATATTGGTTTTAGCGGTCAGTTTAACGTGTTCAGCATAGATAGCTGCGGCATCTTTATAGTCAAAACCTTTATAACCCATCTTCTGCGCGAAACGGCAAATTATTTCGGCGTCGGGCAATGCCTCGCCAGGTGCATCGACCATCTTGTTTAAATAACTTATACGCCGTTCAGAATTAGTCATGGTTCCCTCTTTCTCAGCCCAGGCAGCAGCGGGTAAAATAACATCGGCATATTTCAACGTTTCAGGCTTGTTACTGATGTCCTGCACGACCACATATTTTGCCTTCTTTAAGGCAGCTTCAGCAAGCCGCACATTCGGCAAACTGGTGAGGGGATTCGTACAAACAATCCAGATTGCCTTTAAGCGGCCATCATTCAGCGCTTCAAACATTTCTGTAGCCGTTAGCCCCGCCTTCGGATTTATGGCAGTACCGCCCCAAAATCGTTGCATTTCTTCGCGATGGAGCGGATTATTCAAATCGCGATGTGCAGGCAGCAGGTTAGCCAGTCCCCCCACTTCACGACCACCCATTGCATTCGGCTGACCGGTTAATGAAAATGGGCCGGATCCCGGTTTACCGATATGTCCGGTTATCAGGTTTAAATTTATAAGACTAAGATTTTTATTTACGCCGGCAACGCTTTGATTCAGTCCCATGGTCCACATGGTGATAAAGCCCTTCGCCTGACCTATGTATTGCGCTGCGAGCCGGATATCACTTTCCCTCAGGCCACAGATGGCCGCAGATTCGGCCAGCGATCTTTTAAACACCGCAGTGCTATATTGTTCAAAGCCTTCAGCGTGGTTATGCACGAAATCAAGATCAATATCACCATTCTCTATCAGCATACGGCCAATCGCATGGTTCAGCGTAACATCGGTACCCGGATTAATCTGCAGATGCAAGTCGGCGATGGCACAGGTGTCGGTAACGCGGGGGTCCACTACGATGATCTTCACATCAGGATTCGCAGCCTTGTGCGCCTCAACCCTTCGCCATAATATGGGGTGACACCAGGCCGGGTTGGCCCCTGTAACGTAAAACAGATCGGCCATCTCAATATCGTCATAACAAACAGGCACGCTATCTTCACCCAAAGCCATTTTGTAACCAACAACAGCGCTGCTCATACACAGACGCGAGTTTGTATCCATGTTATTACTGCCGATAAACCCTTTTATGAGCTTATTCATCACATAATACTCCTCCGTAAGGCATTGTCCCGAAGCGTAAAAGGCAACCGAATCGGGGCCGTATCTATCAATGAAGGTCCTGAACACTGCCGCAGTACGGTCGAGGGCTTCGTCCCAGGTAACGCGCTGCAAAGGCATATTCTTATTATAGCGCATTTGAGGATACAGGAGCCGGTCGATTTTATCATTCACAGTATAATGAAGATTGAGCCCTTTGCTGCACAGCATACCCTTGTTAACGGGGTAATCTTTATTACCCTCAACTGTAATAGAACCGTTCTTCTCCTTATTCACCAGCACGCCGCAGCCGACCCCGCAGTAACAGCAGGTAGATGCAACACGCTTATCCGTATGATTCTTTGAGGGCATGTGATCGATTTTAAGCAACAGGACTAAGTAACGGACCATCAATTTCTGCCTCTGCTACGGTTTTCTGTTTTTGAAAGCGGGTAATGAGCACTATTATAGATGTCGCTATCGCCATATAACCTATGTAAGTGAAGGCCTCCGCATAGGTTATATTTTCCGACTTAAACAGCATTCCGAAAAACATACCACCGAGGTTACCACCTGCACCAACAATACCACTCACCAGGCCTACATTCTTAGTATTTACAAAAGGCACAATACCGTATGTTGCGCCATTAGACATTTTCAGGAACAGGGCAAACGTAAGCATTGATACGATCGCAACGGTGAGCGACGCCGCTTGTGCAAAGAAAATAATCCCCAACCCTTCCAGGAACAGAACGCCCGCAAGTAACAATCCTTTACCCCGCATGCCAAATTTAACGCCGACTTTATCTGACATGATACCTCCCAGCGCCCGGGCAAAAACGTTCATGAATCCGAATACACCGGCCCACAAACCAGCGCTGCCTTGCGACAAACCAAAAGAATCGACAAAGTGCAGCGAAGCAATATTATCAAAAGTGATCTCCATACCAAAACACATCGCATAAGCGGCTGTAAGCGCCCATACACGCCAGTCCGCCAATACACGCCAGTCTGTTTTTGTACTTTTACCCTTAGCATACCCTGTTTCGTCATAATTCCCACCAGGAGTATCTTTAGTATATTTATGATAGAGGTAAGCTACTATGAGCATCATGGTGCCCGGCACGATCATCGCATAACGCCATGCCTCCGCGCTGGTATACCCAAACCCTACAATGGCAGCGAATATAACAGGCATCACCATATTGGTTACACCGCCTCC
>DALYUO010000046.1:25168-25394 GCA_031981225.1 Pararcticibacter sp. | reverse complement strand
CACCACCCTACATTATTAACGTGTCTTTTAAAGAACTTGTTGATACAAAGATAAAGGCAGTGGCATTATTTTGCAAATATTTTAAATAAAAAAGTTAATTTTTATTAATTACGCAATAAAATCTATATAAAATATAATATTGAAAATATTCACCAGTGAAAAACTTCTGTTATTGACATTTTTTCAATCAAATAGAGAATCGGCTAGCGTCGGCATCGTCCGGTTT
>DALYUO010000046.1:20253-25158 GCA_031981225.1 Pararcticibacter sp. | reverse complement strand
ACGCGATCCTCATTGGATAAATTAATTCCGGTTCGTAAATCTTCATCTTCTGAAGACGTTCCTCCCACGTTTTCTGAATGCACACCTCGCATTCTTTCCTCGCCTTCCTCTTTGTCCTTAAAGGTGCGGTCATGCTTTACCACATGCCCTGGAATTACTATATCATCCTTTGGAGCATCAATGCTGGGGTTCCTTTCCTTATTTTCCATAGGTTTCTGTTTCTGTTGATGTTTCAACAATCGTTCCACTTTTTAATATATGACGGTCAGTGATTACTTCATTTCCTATAGCTCATAGAAGGATGAATAAATAATTTTTAGTTCCGCATACTTTCAAACTAACGAATCCGTTACTAAACTATATAATTAGTTCACAAAATACTGAATTATGAAAACAGTCCTTTCTTTCTTGCTGCTTACCCTCGCTTTTAATGCAAATGCGCAAACATTTGGAGCCGCTGATAATGAGAAGTTGCTGGATCTGATGCAGAGCCAACGATATAAAGAAGCAGCATTCTTTATAAAATCAGTATACCACGACAGTGTGACCGATGTAAAAGCTCTGTCAAGATTGGCTTATTGCAACTACATGGCTGGTAACTTGCCTGAGGCAGAAAGAAACTATATTACACTTTACGATAAAGACACTCTTAATAATAACTTACTTTCCAGTCTGGCGAATGTTCAGCTAAAAAGGGGAAATTATCATCAAGCTACATACTATCTTAAAAAGCTATTGCTTCGCGATACTCTCAACTTTACCGTTTATAAACAACTAGGGCAGATAGGTGAAATTACGGGTGATAGTAACACGGTTGCTTATCTAAAGCGCGCGAACCACCTCAACAGCTACGATGCCGACGTCGCCTACGATCTGGCGAATCTATATATTCAAGCGAAACAGTTTGGTATAGCAGATACTGTATTGCGCAAGGCGATCGGGGCAGACACCACCAATTTGCTGTTAATCCGTACAAAAGCGAAACTGGCCTATTCCCGTGACAGGTGGAACGAGCTGGTGCAGCTTTGCAACAAGCTTATAAAAGCAGGCGACGGATCGATGATCGTCATTACCTGGCTTGGAGAGGGATACTATTACACAAAACAATATAAGAAATGCATTGAAACCTTTCAGGCAACCGAAAAAATAGGTTTAGAAAAAGAAAGCTCGCTATACTTTACGGCCAAGAGCTATAAGAATCTGAATGATCACAGCAACGCCGTAAAGTATTTCAGAAAGACTATCCAATCGTCTATTTCTCCAAATGTAGGTAACTACTACACAGAAGCAGGTGATTCGCAGGAAAAGCTCAAACGGGCTACAGGCGCTCTGAATTTTTATCTTAAAAGTCTGCAGTTTGAAGAAAATGCTTTCACCTATTATATGATTGCTAACCTTTACGACCAGTCGTTAAAAGACGTTCAAAAGGCAGCTCTCTATTTCAGGAAGTTTATAAGGACAGCCGTTTCCAGAAGCGCAAAAGATGAGCCTTATATTGTATACGCAAAGACAAGACTAAGAGAAATTACCAAATAGCTACTTGCGAAACAATTTGGCCACGTATTTTCCGATGATATCAAATTCAAGATTAACAACATCGTTCAACTTGATACTTTTGAAATTGGTGTGATCGTGGGTGTACGGGATGATAGCGACTGAAAAATGATCATCATTTGAATCTACAACGGTTAAACTAACTCCATTAACAGTAATTGAGCCTTTCTCGACAGTAATATTGCCAAAAGAAGGATCGTAGCTGAATGTATAGAACCAGCTTCCATCCATTTCTTTAACATTTGTACAAACGGCGGTCTGATCTACATGTCCCTGAACGATATGGCCGTCTAGGCGGCCATTCATCTGCATACACCGTTCAAGATTAACAAGGTCGCCTGTCTCCAGGGTACTGAGATTCGCTTTTGAAAGCGTTTCTTCTATTGCAGTAACGGTATGCGTACTATCGTTAACTGCTACAACAGTAAGACAAACGCCGTTATGAGCTACCGACTGATCAATTTTCAATTCGTTTGAAATAGAGGAAGAAACAGTAATATGGAGATTTCCACCTTCTTTCTGCAGTTCCACTACTTCCCCTGCAGCTTCGATAATACCTGTAAACATGGTACGAATCTACGGGAATTTGACGAGATTCGGATATCTTAACAGGCTACCGTTTCGAAACCAGGCCTCATCTTCGCCATGCCCTCCCAATGCCGCTTTTGTTTTTTAACTTTCGACTATCAGCTTCCGCTGTCAGTTTTCAGCTTTGAGCTTGATCATTGAACTCCTCCCTATCAGCTTTGAGCTTTCAACTTTAAGCTTTGAGCTTTCAACCCACATTAAACTTTTAACTCCCAACCAAACCTAGTTTCTCAAATTCTGTTACAACAACATAGTTACAGAGTTTAAAAGCGGGTTCTACGCCATATAAATTATAATACGTAATTTTGGCACAATATTTATGCTAAGACAAAACTTACAACAGAAACTTCTTCAGAAGCTGTCTCCCCAGCAGATACAGTTTATAAAGCTATTGCAGGTACCAACGGTTGCGCTGGATGCCCGTATTAAAGAGGAGCTGGAAGAGAACCCGGCACTGGAAGATCTTAGCCTCACTAATTTGAATGAACCTGTTGAACAATATCCAGATAAAGACCCGGACGACACGAATTACGAGAAAGAAGAAAGCCACGATGAACCTGACGAATTCAATATAGATGATTATCTTCAGGATGATAACCTCAACGATTATAACTCCAAATACGATCATAATGGAGATGACGACGAGGAACGTAAAGAAATACCAATTGCTGTACAAAGTTCCTTTTATGAGAATCTTCAGCAACAATTAGATCTTATTCCGCTTTCTGATAAAGATTTCCAGATAGGACAACAACTGATCGGAAGCCTCGACGACGATGGATACTTACGGCGTTCTATTACATCTTTAATAGACGACCTTGCTTTTTCGCAGAATATTTTCGCTGAAGAAGAAGAGGTGGAGGAAATGCTGAAAGTAATACAGTCCTTTGAACCTGCAGGTATTGGCGCGCGCGATTTACAGGAATGCCTTCTTATCCAGCTAAGAAAGAAAGATCCGGGCAATCCTGTCATTCTGAAGGCTATTAGAGTTGTCGAACAGTATCTTGATGAGTTCACAAGAAAACATTATGATAAGCTGGAACGGGCCTTGAATATCAGTTCAGAGGAGCTTCGTGAGATCATAAGCGAGATTTTAAAGCTTAATCCTAAACCGGGTGACTCGAGCGAGGTAAACACCAAGCAACTTCAGGTGATCCCCGACTTTCACATTTCAAATAACGATGGCTTTCTTATATTGACGCTCAATTCGCAGAATGCACCCGAGCTAAAGGTGAGCCGGTCTTACCAGGAAATGTTTGAACACTACGACAAGGCTTCTCAGAAAGATAAAAAGCTTAAAGAAGCTGTACAATTTGTAAAGCAGAAACTCGACTCGGCGAAATGGTTTATCGACGCCATCAAACAGAGACAGCAAACGCTTTTGAAGACGATGAATGCGATTATGCATTATCAATACGATTACTTCCTCACCGGCGACGAAAGAAATCTGCGGCCGATGATCCTGAAAGATATCGCCGACAAAATCGGAATGGATATTTCTACTGTTTCGCGTGTGGCTAATTCAAAATATGTCCAAACCGAATTTGGCACCTTCCTGCTGAAGTCTTTTTTCTCTGAAGCCATACAGACGGAAAGCGGGGAAGAGGTATCTAATAAAGAAGTAAAGAAGATCCTTGAAGAGTGCATTGGTAACGAAGATAAACATCATCCTCTGGCTGATGAGAAACTCGCCGAAATACTAAAAGAAAAAGGATATAATATCGCCAGACGCACCGTTGCCAAATATCGCGAGGCGATGAACATCCCGGTTGCCAGGCTTCGGAAGGAACTGTAAGGGGAGGTGAAAGATGAAAGCTAAAAGGTGAAAGCTGATGGCCAACGGCCAATAGCTAATAGCCAATAGCTACTAAAGCAAAAAGAGCGTCGTTTTTCAACGACGCTTTTTTTGCTTTAGTAAAGCGGAGTTCTGCTATAAACGTGATATTCTCCCGGAGCAAGCGTCGAAGAATAATTAGAACCCGAAACGGCGATTGTCTGGCCAGAAAGGCAATCGTACCATGTTCCCCCGGCCGGAAGATCAATACTTGCCTGCTTAGAGACCACATCAAAATTCCCTACTACAAATACATTTGCAGTCTGGCTTTTTAGCACAATATATTTCACGCCCGAATTCAGGCTGTACTGGAAGTTAGTGCTTGAAAAAACCGGATTATTCTTTTTTAGCTTTATTAGCTTCGAATAAACATTGTATAACTCTTTTCTTCCTGAATTACTCTTATACTCCCAGTGGATTGGCTTCTCCCCTGTCCGTCCGTTCTGCTCGATCGACACATCATAACCCAGCTCGCCAAACTGCCAGATCATTTTCGGACCAGGAACCGCAAGTAAGAAAGCGGCTGCCAGCTCCTGCCTTTTCAATGCTGTATTAAGATTTTTTATACTATAAGTCCCTGAAACGTTTCCATACTGAAGATTTTTATACATTAACCTTTCTTCATCATGGCTCTCCATATAAGTAACGAGATTGTAGGGCTGAGTAAAACTATGCCGGTCGTAAAAGGCCCTTGAGAAATCCGAATTTGCTATGTAGCCCATGGTAGCCTCATTAAAATTATAATTGAGGTTATTCCACAAAAGTATCCCTGCATCCGACAGTTCTTTTTCTTCAGCATCAGCAGCAAAGTGTTCCAGAATAACGTAAAAATCAGGATCAATAGCTTTTATAAACGTATTATATTCCTTCCATATTTGCACCCGGCTTCCGTCGTAGGCGCTCCAGGCGTTTACAGAAGCATCGGATGT
>DALYUO010000046.1:14052-20243 GCA_031981225.1 Pararcticibacter sp. | reverse complement strand
CTGAGTTTTTCTGGGTAAAGCCTTTTGAAAGATCAAACCGAAACCCATCCACTTTATACTCCTTCATCCAAAACTCAATCACGTTCTTGACGAAAGATTTTGTGGCTGCACTTTCGTGATTAAAGTCATAACCAACGTTAAATGGATGAGTAGGATCTGCATTAAACCAGGGACTATTTGCAGAGGGTTTACCAGTTGCATTGTCGAAATAGAGTTGCACCATAGGCGACTGGCCAAACGAGTGATTCAGCACCATGTCAAGGATCACAGCGATCCCTCGTGTATGACACTCGTCGATCAGCCCCTGAAATGCCACCTTCGTTCCATAATACTTATCAGCAGCGAAATAAAACGATGGATTATAACCCCAGCTTGAGTTGCCCTCAAACTCGTTCACCGGCATCAGCTCAATGGCATTTACACCGAGTCGCGAAAGATAGTTTAAAGTATCTTTTAAGGTATTATAATTAGCCGAACGTAAGAAGTCCCGCAAGTGCAGCTCGTAAATCACCAGATCTTTTTTCTCAGGCCGGGTAAAATTGGTGGTTCTCCACGAATAGTTAGTTTGATTTCCCTGCATAACGCTTACTATCCCGGTTGTTTTTCCGGTAGGATAAGCCTTTAAACCGGGGTATGTGGAAGCCGGTATAAAAGAATCGTTTTGGGGATCAAGCACCTTTTCGCAGTAAGGATCAGCAACCCTCAACATTCCGTCTACCCAGAACTGATATGTATATTCAGTTTGAGGATTGAGGTTATCGACCTGAATCCACCACCGGTTTCCATCCGGGGTGCGCTTCATAAAGTAAGCAGCATCTGCTTTCCATTCGTTGAAGTCGCCTATCAGATAAGCAAACTGCTTTCCTGGCGCATAAAGACTCACTATCGCAGACCGCCCGCCATTTATGTAGGTAACGCCGTCCTTAGCGCCGGCAGGAAGGCTAGCCTCCTGTACAGCTCCATTGACAGCAATAGTAAAGGAAGCTTCAGCAGCCGCGCTTCCATCTGAAGCTTTTACCGTCAATAGCTGCGACCCTGTACCGCTTATATTTACTTTTCCGCTGACAGTGGTGGCATTTCCCGCAGTAGCAAAGCTGCCCCCGTTAAGAGCTAAAGTAAGATCGGCGGCTTTCGAAGAAACAGCTGTCACACTTAGCTCTTGTCCCAGCATCTGTATTTTTATCGCCGGTTCAGGAGTAAACAATGGCTCAAACTCGGGAGTTATAAAGCGAACGGACAACTTCCCCGCTTCCGTAAGTGGCAGATAAATATCACTGTTATCTTTATTTCTGGCGACCCGGCTTCCATCAGTATTCCTGAAAACCATCACCACCTTCAAGATCTTCTCGCTGGGCGGAACGTTGAAAAAAGAACGTGGGGTGAGTGTGATCTTGAAAATATTATTGCCCGCAGGAGTCATTTTTGAGGCAGGATCAGCAGTATTGAAAGAGCTGCTCTTCACATATTTCCAGTCGCCGGGGCCTGTACTCTTGTCGGTTATCAAACCAGCATAAATATAGACATCCCCGGAGATACCTTTTAGTCCCTCGTTGCCTTTAGAGGCATCAAGAGTGATTGTGAGAGCTTCGTCTCCTGTAGGGAAATAAGGGAAGAAGGTCATCAGTCCCGTCTCGGTTCCCGCCGGTATTTCTGTTCCCGGTATCTCAGGTTCTTCGCCGGGATTTCTCTTCTTGCAAGCAGTGACAATCAAAAATGGAAGAAGGAAGAGTACAATAATTTTTTTCATAGCAGGTCATTTAAGGCCAAAGCATAAACTTTGGCCTGTATTAACAATTGGTTAGCAGTAAATATTTTAGCGAATTGCCAGTTTCTTTTTATTTATTAAGCTCTTTTCTGTCCTGCACATACAACACAGAAACAGCGCCGAGGATCATCAGAATACCGGCCAGGACCAGCGCATAAATTGCCTGTCCATGAAATAACTGTTTCACCATGATCCCGCCGAAAAAACCGTTCACAATCTGAGGAAAGGTGATAAAGAAGTTGAAAATACCCATATACACCCCCATCTTGCGGGCAGGAATAGAGCCGGATAATATCGCGTAGGGCATTGCCAGAATACTGCCCCATGCCAGACCGATACCAACCATAGAGAAAATGAGCATTTTAGGGTCCTGAATAAAGTAAACCGACAAAAGCCCTAAGCCACCGGCCGTGAGTGAAAATGCATGTGCAATCTTGCGGCTCGTCATACGTGATATCGCAGGGAGCGCCAATGCATATACAGCGGACACTGCGTTGTAAATACCAAATAAAATACCTACCCAATTGGCAGCATCAGCAAAGCGAACAGATGATGTATCTCCCGGTGCGACATTATAAATATGCTGAGCAACAGCAGGAGTGGTAAACACCCACATGGAAAACAAGGCGAACCATGAGAAAAACTGTACCAGGCCGAGTTGACGCATCGTAACCGGCATCTTCGAAAAGTCCGTAAAAATCGTCAATATTCCTTTCTTTTCATCAGCGTCAGTTTCTGCTTCTTCGGGATGAAAACGTAAACGCTCCTCGGGAGAATACTCTTTTGTCGTAACTACGGTCCATAATAGTGTAGCCACCAGCACGGCTGCACCTACGTAAAAAGAATACACTACATTGGCCGGAACATGTCCCGGTTCTGCTATTTTAGAAACACCGCAATACTCCGAAAAGATATAAGGAAGCCAGGATCCGAGAACTGCACCTGCGCCGATCAGGAACGTCTGAACGGAAAACCCTACGCTGCGCTGAGAGTCTGGAAGGTTATCGGCCACAAGCGCACGAAAAGGCTCCATGGCGACATTAAACGAGGCGTCCATCAGCATTAGCAAACCAGCACCGACGAGTATGGGAGGCAGCAAATAGGCAAGGAAAGCCGAGTTAGGCATGAATATCAATGCCACAGCGGCAAGCAGCGCTCCGCTAAGGAAATACGGGCGTCGCCGACCCAGTCTGTTCCATGTGCGATCACTGTAATGTCCAATAATCGGCTGAACAATCATCCCTGTAATAGGGGCTGCCAGCCAGAAGAGAGACAGGTGTTCTACATCGGCACCAAAGGTTTGCAAAATCCTTGAGGCGTTCCCATTCTGGAGAGCGAAACCAAACTGGATTCCAAAAAAGCCAAAGCTCATATTCCATATTTGCCAGAAAGAGAGCCGCGGCTTCTCAATAATATTGTTCATATATTGGTTGTAAGTTATTACGTTGTACGTTTTAAGTAAAATGAAGTTTTAATTCTTCATCAAAAACTTAGGATCTCTGCCTGCGAAGGACCAACCTTTACCGGCACCCCATCTTTCAGATCCTTTATAGTATAAGAACTGCCGCTCAGAACGCCGTTTACAATAAGAGGCTTTCCTGAGTTTGCCTTTATCTTTTGCAACAACGAATCAGGAAGATGAATCGTGGTGTTCAATTCTTTTTTCCTGTCAAAATTAGCTACTACAAGCACCCGTTCTTTCGCAGTATACCTTAAGAAAGCATATGTTTTTTTACTCCAGCCCTTCTCCCCTTTGAGCTCCAAAAAACTACCCTTTGTTATCGCGGGACTAGCAGCACTGAACTTCAATAGCGTTGAATAGAACTCTCTTAGTTTTTTCTGGTCGGGCGATAAAAGTGCGCCATCAAAAGCTCCGCCGTTCATCCATTTCTGATGTTCGGGCACTCCCCAGTAATCAAAAATAGAAGTACGGTTATCGTCGCCGCCAAAGCCCTCTATGCCTTTACCAGGCTCACCTACTTCCTGACCGAAATAAATCATCACCGGACCTTTGGATAAAGTGGCCGAGATCACCATGGCAGGCACAGCAGGCCATGGATTTCCGGCAAAACCAGCCGAAGCTATACGCTCTTCGTCATGATTTTCGAGAAAGCGCAGCATCCTGGATGAAAAGCCCTTACTCTCGACGTTGCAAACATGGCTGATATCTTTCACGTCGGCTTTTGCCTCATTTCTTATCAATCTCTTCAAAGCATCGTATAAGCCGACCTTATCGTAGAGATAATCAAACTTACCAACGCTGAGATATTTCTTATACTCTTTGGGATTATAGGCCTCTGCGATAAACAAGATCTCCGGATGATCCTTCTTTACCTGCGGAATTACCCAGTTCCAAAACTGCACAGGAACCATCTCTGCTACATCGCATCTGAACCCGTCTACATTCTTTCTGGCCCAAAAAAGCAGGATATCCCTCATCTTTGTCCATACCGGCGGAATGGGATCGAAATGTGCCTTTTCCCCATTCTGATAATCCACGCCGTAATTGAGTTTAATAGTTTCAGACCAGTCACCTAGTCCCGGACTTGCAGAAAAAACATTATTTCCCGTTGCCTTCGCGGGCGTTTCATTAAACTTCCCGTCTTTCAGCGGACTTTTAAATTCATCGCCCCCCGCATTTGTACCCTTGGGGACGACAAACGACTTACCCGGTATGTAGTAAAAATCGTTTCGCGGATCAAACGCTTTGCTCTTGTCATCATCTGCACCAAAATCACGAATCCCATTAGGTTTTGCATCTGAGTTATATGTCCGGGCGACATGATTCGGCACAAAGTCAATGATCACCTTCATTTCCTTCATGTGTGTCCTTTCTACCAATTCCTCAAACTCGGTCATTCTTCTTTTTACATCAACAGCCAGATCCGGATCAACGTCGTAATAATCTTTTATAGCATAAGGAGAACCGGCGCGGCCTTTTACAATATCAGGATCATCGGGCTTTATCCCAAAAGAGGAATAATCCGTCATAGTAGCATGTTCTATTACCCCGGTGTACCATACGTGCGAAATTCCAAGCTTCTTTAGCTCATCCAGCGCCTTATCTGTAATATCTTTAAATTTACCAGTACCGTTTTCATCCTTTGAGCCGTAAAGCTTATTGGTCGCGTTCTTATTACCAAACAGGCGAACCATCATCTGATATATAACAATCTTATCCTTCCTGATGGTATCAGCGGACCTCTGATTTGATGCCATACTTTCCTTGTGTTTAGATTGACCACCACACGCGCTCAAAAATAGTGCAGCAAAGAAAAATATAAGTGCCCGCATGCCCGAAAAGGACGAATTTGTACAACGGATAACAGAAACCGGCTTTTTCATATTTAAAAATATTGTCCTCTTTTTACGCTTTTGATGTTCTTTAGTTCAGACATTTCCCGCAACGGGCTTATACTCTGCGCGCACCTCTCCTCCTCCGTTTACTTCATACGGCTTATCGAAGACACAAACCGTTAACGGCTTTTCAGACTGGTTACTCAATGTTACATATTCGCGCTCAATCCTAACATTCAAAATAGCTCCGCGGAATAGAATATTAAATGAAAATGAACTCCACTTTGCAGGAAGAAAAGGATTAAAATGAAGGGCATCATTACGTACTCTCATGCCCGCAAAGCCTTCAACAACACTCATCCATGTACCAGCCATAGACGTAATGTGCAATCCATCCTCTGTATCGTTATTATAATCGTCGAGATCCAGCCTGGACGTACGGAGATAGAACTCGTATGCCCGTTGCTCATCCCCTAATTTTGCGGCAAGTATAGCGTGAACGCAAGGAGACAAAGAACTTTCGTGCACCGTCCGCGGCTCGTAGAAATCGAAGTTTCTGCGTATGGTAGCCTCGTCATACCGTTCTTCAAAGAAGTATATACCCTGCAGTACATCAGCCTGTTTGATAAATACAGATCGCAGAATGCGGTCCCAGCTCCATTTCTGATTCAGCGGTCTTTCCGTTTCATTCAGATCCTTTACCAGCGTTTGCTCCTTGTCGAGGTAACCATCCTGCTGCAAGAATACTCCCAGCTCCTTGCTTTCAGGAAAATACATATTTTCAATAATATGCTTCCAGGCAGAAGTTTCTTCATGTTCGTTAAGGTGCAGCTTTGAAACGAGGGATCGGTATTTCTCCGTGTTACTTTCCTTTACATAGCCTAGCGCCTCTATAGCGTACTCCATACACCAGCATGCTATAGTGCTGGTATACCAGTTGTTGTTCACGTTATTCTCATACTCATTCGGGCCTGTTACTCCCAGCATCACGTACTGATTCCGGTCGGAGCTCCAGTTTACCCGCTGGCGCCAGAAGCGCGCGATACCAACCAGCACTTCCAGTCCATAGTCTGTTAGGTAGTCCTTATCGCCTGTATAGCGGATATAATTGAAAATGGCATACGCAATG
>DALYUO010000046.1:3628-14042 GCA_031981225.1 Pararcticibacter sp. | reverse complement strand
GCTGCACCATTAGTAAAACCTAACTTTGCTGCATTCTCAATAGCCTTTTCCAGATGCTTATATCTATAGATCAACAGGTTGCGGGTAACATCAGGAGGAGCAGTAGCGAGATAAAAAGGCACACAATAAGCCTCCGTATCCCAGTAAGTAGAACCACCATACTTCTCGCCGGTAAAGCCTTTTGGCCCTATATTGAGCCGTGCATCTTCTCCGGTATAAGTTTGATTGAGCTGAAAGATATTAAAACGGATCCCCTGCTGCGCTGCCGCGTCGCCCTCTATCACGATATCACTTTCCTGCCATTTCAGAGCCCAGGCCGCGGCCTGCTCAACGAGCATTTTATCGAAGCCTTTGCCTGCTATTCTACGAAGCGTCCTCTGACATTCATCTCTTAAGATTTCTACAGGGTAGTTTTCAGATGAAAGGTTAGCTACATATTTACATATTGTAATCTCCCTACCTTCAACGCCGTTAACTTCAACTTTATGTGCAACGTATTTATTACGGCTGAAGGGTTGTGTAGGATAGTCGCTTTGTCCGTCGGCAGAAGCTACGCTGAACATCATACCGGTACAAACTTCAAATCCTGTCTTTTTGGTGCGCATTACCAGCAGGGCGTTTTTATCACCAATTTCCTGATGAACTTCATCCCAGAACTTTTCGTCATAATTCGAGTCTGCATTTTTTACATCCCCGTCAATAAAAGGAGTAATAGTTACCACATCACTAAAGTTCAGGGGCGTCACAGAGTAACAAATGGCGCCTGTTTCATCATCTACAATACTGCAAAAACGCCTGGGATGGACCTTCACCTCCCTGCCTCCTGACATCTCTGCAATGAATGACCGCTCCAGATACCCCTCCTTCATGTGAAGTACCCGGCTGAATTCTTTTACTTTACAGGTATTGAGGTCGAGTGTTTCATTGCCAATCTGAATATCAATTCCTATCCAGTTTGCCGCATTAAGCACTTTTGCGAAGTATTCAGGATAACCATTCTTCCACCAGCCCACCCGGGTCTTGTCTGGATAGTAAACTCCCGCGATATAATTCCCCTGCAACGTTTCGCCTGTGTATTTTTCTTCAAAATTGGCCCTCTGACCCATGCGGCCGTTTCCAATGCTGAAGATGCTTTCTGATATCTTATTCACATGTGGATCAAAACCTTCCTCTATGATTTTCCACTCATCAACTTTTATGTAATTCTTCATGTAAAAATTTATCTCATCTCATAAATTATCCAGCTGCTCCAGACTCATTTCAAAGAGTCCCCGGACAACAAGATCCGCTTTGTCCAATACCTGGGCGGAACCGATACCAACAGCCTTCATACCTCCGGCTTTTGCTGCTTCAATGCCTGCCACAGCGTCCTCAAAAACCACACAGTTTTCCGGACGTACGCCGAGGGCTTCGGCCCCCTTTAAAAAGATTTCAGGATCGGGTTTTGAAGTGGTCACCGAGTTCCCGTCCAGCACTGCATCAAAAAGCGGTAAGAGCCCTGTTTTTTCAAGGATCAGTCCCGAATTCTTACTCGCCGACCCAAGTGCCGTTTTTAATCCTGCGGCTTTCACTTTTCTGAGAAACTCAGCTGCACCAGGTAAAATATCTTCCGGCTCCATGCTGCTTACCATTTCTACATACCAATCATTCTTTCGTGTTGCCAGCTCTGCTTTCTCTTCATCAGATTTTACAACACCTCCCCATTCGAGGATAAGTTCAAGAGACCTGACACGGCTGATCCCCTTAAGTTTCTCGTTTTCTTCTTCTGTAAAATCAAACCCCAGTTCGTTCGCCAGGCGTTTCCAGGCGCGATAATGATACACAGCGGTATCCACAATGACCCCGTCGAGATCAAATAAACAAGCTTTTATTTCGGACATATTATTTCTTTAACTCAAGTACCAACGTGGTTTTAGCGGGCACTTTTATAGTTTGCAGAGCCCCAATATTCTCCTGCGAAATTACATTCACAGCACTGCTGTAACCCGACACCCGTTCAGTGAACCTTGCTGTATTGACGCTTCCTTCTTTGTCGTTACTGTTCATGATAATCATAACAGTTTTATCGTCATTGTATCTGAAATACACATAAATGCCATCTTCAGGTACGTATTGCATCAGCTTACCAGTTTGAAGTACCGGATTATTTCTACGGTAATTTGCCAGGGTACGGACAAAATTGTAAGCTTCATTCTCCTTCTCAGAACGGCCTTCCGCTTTAAACTTATTCACCTTGTCTTCCGTCCAACCGCCCTTAAAATCTTCCCGTACGAGACCATCAGGATTAGAAAAATTCTTCATCAGAATTTCGGTACCGTAGTACATCTGCGGAATCCCCCTGGTGGTGAGCAGCCATGCGATGCCCGATTTATACTTATTGAAATCTTCTCCGACTACCGAATAAAAACGGCTCAAATCGTGATTATCAAGAAAAACAACATTTCTCGTCGGATCCTGATAAACAAAGTCACTGGCAATAGTAGTATAGAGCTTCGTAATGCCTTCATCCCATCCGAATTTTCCGTTTAAGGCTTCATTTATACCCCACAAACATTGAAAGTCGGTTACTCCCGGAAGTTCCGTATCGAAGCCCCGGTTTATCGTATTTCCTTGTGTAAAAAATGCCTGGTTAGGTACGCCGTGCACCCATGTTTCGGCAAAGAAGGTGAAGTGCGGATATTCTCTCTTAATTTCTTTTGCCCATTCTGCCATAAACTCAGCATCATTATAAGCGTACGTATCCAGTCGAAAACCGTCCAGTCCGGCATACTCAATCCACCAGATATGACTTTGTGTAAAGTATTTCCTTACAAATGGGTTTGCCTGATTCATATCCGGCATATGATTATCAAACCAGCCGTCGGTCATCAGCTTCTTTTCTGATTCGGCAGCATAAGGGTCAAACAAAACCTGATCCCGGAAAGACGACTTCGTATAAGAAGGCCACTGATGAACCCAATCCCTGGAAGGCATGTCTTTTATAATCCAGTGCTGACTTCCAAGATGGTTATGGACAAGGTCTTTGATCATTTTCATTCCCCTTGAATGACATTCGTCTACCAGCTTTTTGTAGAGTTCATTCGACCCGTAGCGACGGTCGATCTTATAGTTTTCAGTATTTGCATAACCGTGATAAGAAGTGCGCGGTTGATCATTCTCCAGCACAGGGTTAAGCCATAAGGCCGTAACGCCAAGGTCCTGAAGATAATCGAGGTGATCAATGATACCCTGAATATCGCCGCCATGGCGGTAATACATCGAGTCCCTGTTTAGAGCAGTTTCCTGCATTCCCTTAATAACATCATTTTTCTTATCCCCGTTAGCAAAGCGGTCGGGCATGATGAGATAAATAAAATCTTTATTCGTTACACCCTGAATCCTGTTTGGAGACGTATCACGCGCCTTTAACTCATACTTATATGATAACCTTTTTGCACCTTTCTTTTCAAAATTAAGAGTAAAGACTCCCGGAGCTGTTTCCGGAGCGATCAGAAGGTCAACAAAAAGATAATTTGGATTTTCAACCTTGTGCACCTTTGCCAGTTTCACACCGGGATAACTCAGATTCACTTCCCGTTCCGAAATATTCTTCCCGTGAACCACCAATTGTAATTCAGGATTCTTCATCCCGGCCCACCAGAAGGCAGGTTCTACCCGTTCGAGTGAGGGAATTTGAGCGAAAACATCTGTACAGAATAGCAAACTAAAAAAGAAGAATAGAAACGTTGCAGTACTACCTGCTTTTACAGACTTACTTCTCACAGCTTTACCGTTATTTTTGAGAGGACTTAATTTCATTTGTCATTTCTGGTTGATCGCATTTGCAGCATTTAGGCTATACTAAAGGCAATGCAGGTACCATGCCTGCATTGCCTTTGTGATTACTCTTTAACGAACACGTAATGTCCGGTAATATCATCGAAGTACACCTGGTAAGTGCCGGCGGGTACCGTCAGATTCTCACCGCCTGCTACTCCCTTTCCGCGCAATTCAGTTTCATGGCCTTTTGCAGGCCCCCAGTTGACGCTCCAGCCTGATGCTATTCTGAATTTCATCGTGGTACTGGTAGCAAACGTATATTTGAAATGCCAGAAGTGCGGATTAAATGAAGAAGTATTCATTGGTACAATATCATCCCAGTTGTTATTAACACCAGCGAGACCAATTGAATTATAGGTTGTACTTGCCGATGCGTCAAAAGGAGTGATCGAAAAGACATTGTTACGAATGTTTAAGATCACAGTATAGTAGCCGTCGGCAGGCACGCTAAACGAGCCCGGATCAGGATCTGCATCTTTTGCCCTGAATGCAACACCACCCTGTGCGTTTGCGCCCCACTGAGGCGCCCACTTTCCTGAAATACCGAGAAACTTCAGGTTTCCGGCTTTAAAACGCCCGGTGAATGTGTAGATAAAGGCATCGTTGTCATCTCTGAACATCGCTGTTCCTTTAGCATTATCCCAGCCTCCTTCGGTAGCATCACCAACCATATAGATCACCTGATACTCAGGCTCCGATAAGTAGGGAGTGACCGTTAAGGTGGCTGTATTTGAATTAACAGCCGCAATTTCCGTGGATATCTCGCCGCTTACTCTCACTTCCATTTCTCCGGCTGTAAAAGCAGCCAGTCCGATTTCTGCAGCAATTGCATTCAGTTCGGTCACCGTGTATCCTTTGCGCTGTACATTGCTTAAATAAACTGTTTTAGCGGGTGTAAAATTGGTTCCCTTTTTTGCAAATTGTATCGAATAACTTACGGCCGCACTATAACCGTAATCGGGTTTTGTCCACGAAAAGACAACAGCCGTATCGTTCTTTTGCGCTTCCGTCAGAACCTGTTTGTTCTGAGTTGCCGTCAACTGAGGAGAAGTTCCTTCTGTAGCAACTACCTTTGTTTCATCCTTCTCACAGGAAACGAACAGCAGTGATGCAGCAAGGAATAAAAATAATTTATTAAATATCGCTTTCATGTCTTTCAGATTTTATTAATAACCGGGGTTTTGAGTAAGATTGGTGTTAGCGATGACATCACTGATCGGTAATGGGTATAGCGCTTTATGAGCTTCAAGACCTCTTCCGCTAGCTACGCCTCCCTTAAAGGGCCATAGGTAGGAATCAGAAGTATATTTGCCATATCTTATAAGATCCGTGCGTCTGAATCCTTCCCAGTATAATTCTCTTCCTCTTTCATTGAGAATGTCGTCAACGGTAAAGGAACTAAGGTTGCCGGAAGCATCCCCATAAGCTCTCTGACGGAGCAAATTAAGATAGCCCAGTGCAGTAGCCGTGCTTCCAGAGCCACCTCTGGCTACTGCTTCAGCGTAAACCAGATACATCTCAGCAAGACGGAATAATGGAAAGTCTGTAGAACAATAGGTACCACCTACTGATGCCGGGGTTGCGCCGGTTGAGGTGAGGTTTGTAAACTTAACAACTGCCAGTCCCTGTTTGAATACCGAAATATCGGTGATATTCGGAGTATCGCCCCAGAACATCGCTCTCTTATCCTTGGTATTCTTATAGTCGCCAAATAAGTTTGGAAGGTTCGGACGACTGCGGTTACCGCCCCATCCGCCATTAGGAATACCAAATCCAGCCGGGCCCATATCTCCGTTTACTGCCGCATTGATGAGGTAAGTAGTTCCGCCATAATTCTGGGTTTTAACCCCATCGTAATTGATGGAAAGAATTACTTCCGGATTGTTCTTATCATTATCCCCTTTGAACAGATTTGCGTAAACAGGATGTAATGAATAACGACCTGAAGAAATAACCTTTGCAGCATACTGTGCAGCCTCATTGTATTTGGTTGTACCAGTATAAACCCCTGCATTAAGATATAACCTCGCTAATAATGCCCAATCAGCAGCTTTTGTAACGCGACCGTATTCATTAGTCTCTTTCAGCAAAGGCTCAATAGCTAATAATTCGGATTCTACATATTCAAACAATTTTGCACGGGTGATCTGCTGTGGCGATTCTTTTCCTACTTTGTTTTCCTCTGTTATAAAAGGGGGATTTCCGAAAAGATCCATCAACAGCCAGTATTGAAATGCACGGATAAAACGAGCTTCGGCTGCAAAATATTTAATCTCTTGGGCGTCATTTCCGCTGATCCCTCTCGAGGCAACCTTTGCGTCGGTACTCTCTCTTAGAAACTCATTGACCACAGATATTTGATATAGACTACGGGCATACATACCCAATATCAATACATTCGATGGCACATAGCTGTTATAATCCAGACCCTGGATACCACCACCGGCATCACCAATCCATGCGCTGGCAGCCTCGTCAGTAGGCAACTCCTGTAAGTTCCAATAGCCTCTTAAAAAATCCGCAAATCCTGGATCCTGACCTGCAACATCACTGGTGCTTGTTCCAACGTTACTTGGCGTAGCATAACTTCCATACACTTTAGCAACCCCGCTTCTATATCCGTTGAAATCCGCATACGCTTTATCACCTGTTATATCATTAGTAGGCTTAAGATCCAAATCCTTCTTGCAGGAACTGAAGGCCAGCAACAACACTGTCGCTACAGCCAATATTTTATAATTACGATTGATCATTTTTAATTCCTTTCAATATTTTTAGAAACCAACATTCAGCCCTAGTACATAGGTCCTTGGTCTTGGATAAAATTTATAATCTATACCCTTATTATTCTCCGGATCAACACCTTCGTAATCTGATATTACAAACACGTTCTGCACGTTCGCTGATATAGTCAGGTTCATCTTACCATTCCTGGCGATATTACCTGCATCATAAGCTAGTCCCAGATTATCCATTTTGAGGAATGAAGCGTTCTTTACATAATAGTCCGAATAGTATTGATTAGCCGAGAACCCTGTGTTCAGGAAATCTCTTACAACATTGTTCACAACGCCCGAAGTAGCATCCAGGATCACTGTCCTTGAAGAAAGATTTGAACTTACGTTGTCATAAATATAGTTTCCAATATTCGATCTCAGCACCGTGCTAAGCGTCCATTTGCGTAACGACACAGATGTCGAAAAACCAAGGCTGTACTTCGGAAGAGGTGACTTATAGAAGTATTTATCGGCCTCTGTAATTGTTCCGTCTCCATCCAGATCAGCATAAACCCCACTCAAAGGCTTCCCACTTTCGTCGTACACTTGTTTCCATACATAATATGAGAAAGGAGAACGGTTGAGAGCATGTGCCTGGATCTTGTTGCCGGTAGAGCCGGTTATATCTCCTACCGAAACCATATAATCGGGATTGTAAGAGGCTGTAAGATTGGTCACTTTCGTCTTATTATAGGTAAAGTTAAAGCCCAGGTCCCATGAAAAGTCCTTTTTCAATATAGGCTTCGCGTTAATGGCCAGCTCTACTCCATCTGCTTCCATATTTCCAACATTTGTCAGCAGCTGATTGCTAAAATTAGACCCGATAGGAATAGGAATTACACTTAGAAGATCCTTTGTTTTCTTTCTATAAACGTCGATGCTACCATTGATACGTCCGTTCAGGAAACCGTAATCGATACCAGCGTTATAGGTTTCTGTTGTTTCCCACTTAATATCCTCATCATAAGCAACCGGCGCATTCATGTAATAATAGGTATCACCAATCTGATACATAGCCTCATTATTACTTACAGAGTAATTTGACAGGTAGGAATAATTAGCAATACCTTCCTGCTGCCCGGTAACACCATAGCTTAAACGTAATTTCAGATCTGATAATGCATTCGTGCCTTTCAGGAAGCCTTCTTCATTAATTCTCCATGTGAAAGCGGCTGAAGGGAATACCCCCCAACGGTTGTCTTCGCTGAACCTGGAAGAACCATCGGTACGGACAGTTCCAGAGAAGATATACCTGTTATTTAAGGTATATATTAAACGTCCGTAATAGGACAACAGTCTGTTTTCAGGAATATCAAACGGAAACTTCGGAGTACTTTTAACCGTTTTTCCGTCAGCCTCGTAGCTTGCAAAATTGTAATTCTTGGTACGGTTAGCATAGTAGCCGTAACCTGCGGTCGCATTGATGTTGCTATTTATTGAAGAGATATCCTTATTATAATTCAGATAAGCTTCCACTACGTTATTAGAAATGGTCGATTTATACCGATTGTAGTTCCCCCTGGTACTAAAGCTGATAGCAGCCTCTGCTGGAATATATACAATACCTTTACCTCTTGACACATCATAACCGACGTTCACATTGGCGTGTAACTCTGGAAGAAAATGGAAAGAATAATCTAGTTGCAGATTGCCAAAACTACGCATTGTATTACCGCTGTCATCTTTCAACCTAACCGCACCGACAGGGTTTCTGGGAGCATTCGGATTTAAGGTACCATCCGGCCTTAACCATTCAAAATAGCCCCCATAAGTACTGTTAGCGCTGTTTACTGCCCAGGTCGGGTTAAACTGAACAGCACCTGAAATTGCATCCTGATTGGCAAACTGCGAGATTGCCAGGGAATTCTTAACATTAAAATCTAACTTCAGATGGTTATCAAGGAAGCGGGGACTGAGGCTAAGACCAGCGGTTCCCCTTTCTAACTTATCGGTAATCAGCGTACCATTTTGATTCAGATACCCAAAAGAAACACGGTAAGGCATATTCTTCGATGTACCTGATATACTTAAGTTATTATCAGTAGTCGCTACATTTCTGAAGACCTCGTCCTGCCAGTCCGTATTCGCTGTTCCCAGCAAAGCCTCATCTGCTGTTAGAACATCCACTTTCTTTGCAACAGTAGCAATGGAATTCTGACTACTGAAGTTTATCGAGGGAGCTCCACTCTTCCCTTTTTTGGTAGTAATTAAAATAACACCATTAGATGCACGTGATCCATAAATTGCTGTTGCGTTTGCGTCTTTCAGTACGGTAAATGTCTCAATGTCGTTAGGATTGATCATTGCGAGAGGGTTACTAACACCAGGAATAGTGGCGTTGCTTACCGGCACCCCGTCTATCACGATCAAAGGATCATTGCTGGCATTTAGAGACGGTCCCCCTCTGATACGGATGGTGCTTCCACTACCTGGCTGTCCGCCATTGGTTGTAACCTGCACCCCTGCCACCTTACCTACTATAAGCTGTTCAGGTGTCGTTATATTACCTTTTTGAAAATCCTTCGAACTTACTGTGGAAATAGATCCGGTAACTTCTTTCCTTCTTTGTGTACCGTACCCAATTACAACCACCTCAGTGAGGTTCTGAGCATTGGGCACCAGCTTCAAAGCCACCCTCTTTTCTCCGTTTACCGTCACCTGTGTTTCCAAAACCTGGTATCCGATAAAACTAACGGTGAGGACATAACTACCATTAGCCACGGCACTCAACCTAAACACTCCTTTTTCATCAGTAGAGGTTCCCCTGTTAATACTTTTGATGCTAACTGACGCGCCCGGAAGGGGCTGCCCCTTTTCATCTACTACTTGTCCACTGATACTTCCGGTCTGGGAAAACCCCTGGATCGAAAACAGGACGAGACTGAGCAGAAGAAACACGCTCTTCATGTAATGTTTTTTCATTTAATTTTATTTTAAGTTCAACATATTGTGGTTAGTCACACTAATGCTTAATACTTTGTAAAGTTAATCGGGAACGTTCCCGAAAAAAAGGAAAACGGAAATAAGTTTTCCACAAAAATAAACATCTGTTGTCTTTGAGACTAAGTGTACAATTTACACATAGTTGAAAAAATTTCTAAGATACTACAAAACAACTAATTACAAAAAAAGGTAAATCGATTGAGCAAAAAAGTTCAGGCAAGGCATTTACGGGAACGTTACCGGTAGAGTTGTTAATAAATGTTGAAAACTAAGAAAACAGGAGATATTGCATCTTTCGGTTTTAGGCAGGAATATCAATTTTTTTGAACTTATTTTAATCCTAAAGTGGACTGCCTGATCACGAGCTCTGATTCGAGGACGATCTGCTCCGAGGCATTTTCATCGCTACTGCCAGTCCCCTCCTCTATTTTCCCAAGCTGCCTGAAAAGAATTCTCGCAGCCTCCACGCCCATGTCATAAGCGGGTTGGGTTATTGTGGACAAGGGTGGATTCAGTAGAGAAGCTATTTCGAGGCTGGAAAAGCAAATGATCTTAATGTCATTCCCTATTTTAAGATTGATGTTATGGCATACATAATAACTTGCAATTGCCAATCTTTCGACAGAAGCAAACACACCATCCGGTTTAATTACTTTAAAGACACCCTCTAGTATGTCGATATTATGGATTAACTCGTTACTGCAATCAATTACCAGATTTTCCACAAACGGTAATCCCGCGGATTCCAGCGCATCCTTATATCCCTGCATTCTCATCTTCCCAATTGAAAGATTCTTATTAACAACGAGATATACTATACGGGTACAACCCTTGTCAATTAAGTGTTTTGTGGCAGAAAAACTACTGTCGTAGTC
>DALYUO010000046.1:2581-3618 GCA_031981225.1 Pararcticibacter sp. | reverse complement strand
TTCGTCGACACTTTAGAAGCATTTATGTCGTCATACATGCGATCAAAAAACACCAGAGGAATGCTTTTCTTCCGAAACTTGTGCATGTAGCTGTGATCATTGGCTTCACCGGTAACCGACATTATAATACCGTCAACCCTGCCGTTATGTAACTGGGAGATAAAAGCAACCTCACGATCAAAATCATCATTCGTTAGGTATATCTGCACATGATAACCGTTGTCTCTCGCAATCCTTTCGATTCCGTTAATCGCTCGCGAGAAAAAATTATTGGCAATCTCGGGCACGATAACCGCGATCGTCCTACTCTTTTTATCCCGCAAATTACTAGCCATGTGATTGGGCTGGTAATTAAGTTCCCGGGCCATAGCAAGAATCTTCTCTTTAGTTTCTTTATTAATATCACTATGCCCCCGGAATGCCCTGGACACTGTAGATGTCGAAAGATTGAGTTTTTCGGCTAATTGTTTGATATTAATGGAATCCATTTAACAGTAATGATTAACACTTCTTATGCGAGGTTACCGCTAAAAACGAAGTAAACTTATACAAAATTTTTGTACGGCAAGTACATTTACAATCTAATATCATTTTTTTATAATTAGTCACTTGATCTGTCCAGCCATTGTTCTGCTTCTGATATATCAGTAAAAAACTCTGTAGTAAAATTACCATTAACCATCTCTATGCTTTTTCGTGCAGCCAGCTCACTGAAAGTACTCGAAGAAAGTATCCATGCAAGAAATTTCAGCCCTGCGGCTTCCATCGTAGGAAACCATTCAAAGGCAAGCCAGTCAGATGCTTCGGACCAATTGCCTTCTACAAGTCGATTATCATTTAGAACAGAAGAGCAGTTATTCGCTTTTAGAAATCTAAGTATCACCATACAGCCGTGTTTTACCGACTCAAGATCCTGGAAGCCTGTCCACTCCACCTCGACGCGTGCTTTCTCTCTATTATATCGAATATTAAGCTGCGGGTCTTTATAGTACATGCCGTTATCTATCACCTGGGGTACATCCTCCCCAGGCATGTTG
>DALYUO010000046.1:0-2571 GCA_031981225.1 Pararcticibacter sp. | reverse complement strand
AGGAATACGAAAATAAAATATAGATCCCTTGCCCGGCTCGCTTTCAATCCAAAAACTCCCATTATGGCGTTTAAGAATTTCAGAAGAGATATAAAGGCCCAATCCCAGCCCCTGGTACTTCATGGCGGTATTCTCTACGCGGTAAAACCGGTCGAACAGCTTGCTTATGTGTTCCCGCTCTATTCCAATCCCGAAATCCTGCACGCTTACGACGACGTTATTTTGTCTGACTTCTGATCTTATAATAACTCTGTCTGAATTTGGTGAGTACTTCACGGCATTCGTAAGAAAATTATTAATGACCTGTTCTATGCGCAGCCTGTCGCCACTAACAACAGCATCCTCTGAACTTTCAAGTATAAGGTGATGTTTCGGCGAGGTGTGCTGCACACTTTCTATGCTTTCCTTAAGTAATAAATTGAAGTCAAAAGGCTCCAGATTATATACCATTTTCCCGGCATTAATCTTAGATACATCAAGCAGGTCTGAGATAAGCTTCTCCAGCCGGTTAACCTGGTCTGAGGCCTTATTAACAAAAACGAGGGCTCTCTCCTGTGAGTTAAGTACTCTTTGGCATAACTGAATATACGCCTTTACACTTGTCACCGGAGTTTTTAACTCGTGACTGGCAATGCTGAGAAACTCATCCTTTTGCTTCATCAACTCGGCAAGGTATTCTGCATTGTTCTGAGCCTGCTTTCTGGCAGTCACTAAATCGGTTATCTCATGTGCAACTGTTATAATACCCTCAACCAACCCATCGCTATTCACTAGTGGTTCGTATACAAAATTCACAAAAAGGTTCTCCAGATGTCCGTTACGGATTAAATCAACCTGGTATTCTCCCGCTGAAAACCTCCTTCCTGTTGAGTATACTTCTTTTAGTATTTCTTCAATAGGTGTCCCAACCACCTCTGGCAGCACTTCGAATAAGGGAAAACCCACAATGTCTGCCGTCCTTCCCCAGATCTCTAAAACACGTTCATTAGCTACCTCCACGATAAAATCCGGTCCCCGAAGCAATGCTATTGCAACAGGTGCATGAACAAAGAGGCTACGCAGCTGCCTTACAGAGTGCGCGCGTTCCTTTTGGGCCCTTACGTTCGTTATAGCAGACGAAATATGTGCCGCGATCGTCTGAAAAAAAACCTGATAATCAGTGTCAAAGGGGCGATTCGGACTAATTCCCGCCAGGAAAAACCCACAAATCTCGCCAGACGATAGTTTTAGTGGCAATAGTTTAGCCTTACTGCAAGCCAGTGGCCACACTTTTTCACTTCGCTCAATGGACATAATTTGCCGCATATCAACGAGTGGAGCATCTCCCCTTGCCACAACCTCTTCAAAAGGTAATACCATATTATCTCCTGCGACTTCCACACCATGCCAAACAGCGGGAACAGGTGTATCCCCCTGCTTTGTAAACAAGATGAAGCACGGAATATCATGCGGCAGCTTCTTTATTTCGTTTCCCGCTTTCGAAAAGACAGACTCCTCTGAATTTTCTATATAAATGCTGTTAAATAGATTATGAAGCAAAGCAGTACGTCGTTCGGAAAGGATATGAGCGGTTGTCTCAAGACCTGCATTAAATACCCCTGCAACGTTTCCATCTTCACCGCGTATCGGACTGAAATCATAATCATAATACGTTTCCTCCACGTAGTCAGCCCGCTCCATAAACAAAAGTTCGCTTTTAGAATGCGTAGAAACTCCGTCCTTTAATACACTTTGAAACATGGCTCCTATTCTGGGCCAAAGTTCAGGCCATACTTCTTTTGCCGTACGACCCAGAGCCCAGGGGTGCTTCTGTGCGGGTATTACACTCCAGGCATCGTTATAGATAAGAGAAAGCTCCTCACCCCAATAAATACAAACAGGAAAACTAGCGCCTAAACATATACTCACAGCCGAACGAAGGCTTTGAGGCCATACCGATATGTCTCCCAATAAAGTTTCCGACCAATCCTTATTCCGTATAAGCTCCCCCATACTGCCGCCTCCGCGCAGAAAACTATATTCTTCTTCCATAAATAAAGGTTCTAATTTATGAAAAAAGCAGCATCTTTTACTTTTCAATTACTAAGCCCAAACTAGCGTTCAGTTTGCAATCAACAACCAAATATTCTAGCCCTATCTTCCGTTTCCATTTTGTTATTACTAACCTGCGAACATCTTTATTACGGCGATAATAACCAAATACGTCAACTCAGTTTCTATCTTTTGTTTTCATGAATTTCTGTCCTAAACCTTATTCCGATTTGCCATCACCACCCTGCCATAACCGATCCTGCGGCCTTTTTCATTGCGGTCACAGTAACCAAATAGTCCAACTCTGTATCTGTCTTTTGTTCTTCTGTATTTCAGCCCTATCCCTTATTCCGATTTGCTATCACCACCCTGCCATAACCGATCCTGCGGCCTTTTTCATTGCGGTCACAGTAACCAAATAGTCCAACTCTGTATCTGTCTTTTGTTCTTCTGTATTTCAGCCCTATCCCTTATTCCGATTTGCTATCACCACCCTGCCATAACCGATCCTGCGGCCTTTTTCATTGCGGTCACAGTAAC
>DALYUO010000045.1:20965-25670 GCA_031981225.1 Pararcticibacter sp. | reverse complement strand
TTAAAACCGGCAAAATCAACTCCCAATTCCACCGACTGTTTAGGTTTCCCGAGAAGAGTCTTCACCTGATCTGGAATAGTTATTCTGCTGGCAATCGCTCCTTCATACACATCCGGAAACTTGCAGGGATGAGCAGTAGACAGAAATACCGCACAACTACTAGCATCATCCGACGATTTTCTGTAATCGTTGATTGCAGTCCAGGCAATGGCGGTATGCGGACAAACAACATAGTCGTATTCATCAAAAATCCGCTGCACTGCTTCACGGGTTTGAGTATCGGTATAACTTCCGGTGCTTACAACTCTACGCAGTTCATCTAAATCGCTATTAAACAAGTTCATAATACGAACCCAGTTACTCGGATCACCCACATCCATTGCGTTTGAAAGAGTAGAGATGGACGGTCTAGGCTCGTAAAGTCCCGATTTAAAAAAAGCCGGAACAGTATCGTTAACGTTGGTTGCAGCAATGAACTGCTTTACCGGCAAACCCATTTTCCATGCAAGTAAACCAGCCCCAATGTTTCCAAAGTTTCCGCTGGGGACTGAAAACACCACGTCCGTCTTACCCTCCCTTTTTAGCTGAGCGTAGGCATTAAAATAGTAAAAGGTCTGTGGTATGAGCCGTGCTATATTAATTGAGTTGGCTGATGTAAGCCTGAACTTTTCGTTGAGTTCCGTATCTGTAAACGCTTGTTTCACCAGTGCCTGACAATCGTCGAAGGTTCCGTTCACTTCTACGGCCCGAATATTCTGTCCGTTGGTTGTAAGCTGCAGTTCCTGGATTGCACTCACTTTTCCTTTAGGATAAAGAATAGTAACCTGGGTATTAGGCACTCCTAAAAATCCCAATGCTACCGCACCTCCCGTATCTCCTGAAGTGGCAACAAGCACGTTGAGTGTTTTTTCGCCCTCTGTCATAAAATAGCCCATTACCCGGCTCATAAACCTGGCGCCAAAATCTTTAAAAGCAAGCGAAGGGCCATGAAATAGTTCAAGCACATAAGTACGATCATCCAACTTCACTACTGGTGCCGGAAAGTTAATAGCTTCCGCAACAATAGCTTTCAGATCTCTTTCGGGGATAGCACCCTGCAAAAGACTGTCAGCCACCTTAAAAGCTATTTCACCAAGAGAATACATCTCTATATTCTCAATAAAATCTGAATCGAGCGCAGGAATAGTGACAGGCATATAAAGCCCCTTATCCTGAGGCATACTATTAAAAACAGCCTCTTTAAAATCAACTGTTACTTCAGGGCTATTTGTACTATAAAGTTTCATTCGCGTTGTATTTGTTATTACATATTCCTGTTGGCAAAATAAGTCGTCCATCTATCTGAAGCAGTTCTGATTGCTGAAAGCTGAAAGCTAACAGCTGATTGCCTTACCCCAGCACCTTCGGTCCTTCACCATTCACAGGCGAAACGTAGGCCAGACTTCCAATCTGCCGCTCCGATAAGTGCTTCTGAATCCGACTTGTGATTCTGTTAGCAGTCTCCTCGTCTCTGGCAAAAGAAAAAACAGAAGGACCTGAGCCAGAAATGCCAAAACTCACAGCCCCTGCTTCCATTGCCGTTTCCCTAAGCTTGTAAAAGTCGGGGATGAGAATAGAGCGGACAGGCTCAACCAATACGTCCTTCATGCTTCTGCCAATGAGATCGATGTCCTTCATAAACAGGCCGGTTACCAAACCGGCAACATTTCCCCACTGGATAACAGCGTCTTTAAGAAGCACTTTATTGCGGATCATTTGCCGTGCATCCCGGGTCGGGACATCAACATCAGGAAAAACAATAGCACAGTACAGAGACTCAGGATACGGAAGTTTAATTAAGTCAAGCGGCTCATAACTCCTGATCAGCACAAATCCGCCCAGCAACGCAGGCGCCACATTGTCGGCATGCCCCGAACCGCAGGCAAGCTCCTCGCCCTTCATTGCAAAAGGCACAAGCTCCTCGCGGGTCAATGGCTTATCCAGCAAGGTATTGATCGCGAACAGACCGGCAACGGTACTTGCCGAGCTCGAACCCAGACCACTGCCGATAGGCATCTTTTTATGAAGTTCTATTTCTACTCCGATATCTGTTCTCTCAATATGTTTCAGATAATGCTGAACACTGGCGCTTACCGTGTTTTTTGCAGCGTCCATCGGCAAACGGCCTTCATCGCCCGTAATTTTTGTAATAGTAACGCCAGGCTCCGCCTTCCTTCTCATAATTACCTCATCACCCGGAGCATCAACAGCAAAACCAAGAATATCAAAACCGCAAACTACATTAGCCACGGTAGCAGGAGCAAAAACTCTTATTGTTTCTTTCATATTTAAATCCGCGCCGCGGATATTACTTTAAACTTTTTACTTTCAACCTTTTAACCCGTCTCCACCTTCAACACCACTTTCAACCTTCAACTCACAACCCACAACATTCAACCCATACTCCCCTACGCTCCCACATTTACAATGTCGGCAAACACTCCTGCAGCAGTTACTTCAGCGCCAGCCCCCGGCCCCTTTACAACCAGAGGACGCTCTTTATACCGTTCGGTGGTAAAAGAGATAATGTTATCACTTCCCGAGAGCATGTAAAACGGATGAGCCTCGTCTACCATTTCCAGCGCAATAGATACATCCCCATTTTCCAGTTTACCGATGTACCGCAACACTTTTCCGCTGCTTTCCGCCTCTGCTTTCAGTCCCTCGAAATAATCATTATTAAGTTTAAGCTGCTCATAAAACTCCTCTACCGACCCGGCATCAAGGCACGACTGCGGAAGCATATTCTCGATCTTTACATCTTCCGGCTCCAGGGTATATCCGGCATCCCGGGCCAGGATCAGCATTTTCCGCATAAAGTCAGTCCCGCGAAGGTCATCCCTTGGATCAGGCTCTGTAAAACCTTTCTCCTGAGCCTGCTTTACAATGTCGTAAAATGAAGTACTACCTTTAAAATTATTAAAAATAAAAGAGATCGTACCCGACAAAATAGCTTCTATCCTGATCACCCTGTCGCCGCTCATCATCAGATCTTTCAGGGTACGGATAATAGGAAGTCCGGCGCCAACATTTGTTTCGTAATAAAAGTCTACGCCATGCTTTCTGGCCAGGTCACTGAACTTACGGTATTGCTGATAGGAGGCCGAATTTCCGATCTTATTACAGGTAACCACAGAAATATTAGAGCGAAAAACCTCTTCATAGTAGGCAATGGGCACCTGACTGGCGGTGTTATCAACAAAAACAGCATTCGGAAGGTTCATCTCTCTCATTCTTGCGATAAAAGCGTCGAGATCAGCCGGTTCCCCCAACGAATCAAGCGTCTCCTGCCAGTTTTGAAGGGAAAGGCCACCCTCCTCAAATACCATTTTTCGGGTATTGCTGATACCGATAACGTTCACCAGAATCCCATTTTGTCTTTGCAGGAAGTCGCGGTGCTGCTCCAGTTGCTTGAAAAGCGTCTTTCCAATATTACCCGTTCCCAGACAAAACACATTGAGGGTCTTTTTAAGATCCGTATAGAATGCATCGTGAACCGCATTCAGTGCTTTGGCAAGGTCAACCCGGGAAATAATCACGGATATATTGTACTCCGAAGATCCCTGAGCTATAGCACGAACATTCACCCCATTTCTGCCCAGAGCATGAAAAAGTGTACCCGAAACGCCCGACGTTCTTTTCATATTCTCGCCAACTATAGCAAGAATAGAAAGGCCTTCCTCAATCTCAGGGAACTCGATCTTCTTCGCCTCCAGCTCCAGCTCAAACTCCTGCTCGATAAGCAGCTTCGCCTTCACGGCGTCAAGCGGATTTACCGCAAAGGTGATGCTATGCTCCGACGACGACTGTGTAATGAGAATCACATTGATCTGCTCGCGGGCGAGAAGAGAGAACAGCCGGCCGCTGAAACCTGCTTTGCCCACCATGCCGCTTCCTTCAAGGTTGATGATACTGATTTCATTAATCGACGAGATCCCCCTAACACTATGCTCAGAAGGGCGGCTTTCGTGACTTATCACTGTACCGGGAAATGAAGGTTCAAAAGTATTGCGGATCACAATAGGAATTTTCTTCATGAACGCAGGGATCATCGTTGGTGGATAGATCACTTTGGCGCCGAAATACGAGAGTTCCATTGCTTCAATGTACGATAGTTCCTTCAGAGGGAAAGCCTTCTTCACCATACGTGGATCGGCAGTCATCATTCCGTTAACGTCGGTCCATATTTCAATCTCCTCAGCGTTCAGGGCAGAACCAAAAATCGCAGCAGTATAATCGCTTCCTCCCCGGCCGAGCGTAGTGATACGACCTTCCTCATTACTGGCAATAAACCCTGTAACAAACAACGTTTTTCCTTTATTCGCTTCATAGAAATCTCTGATCAGCATGTCAGTCAGTTCCGTCTGAACTTTCGCCTGACCGAAGCTGCTGTCGGTTTTGATGACGTCACAAGCATTCACATATTCCACCGGACCAAGCGACTGCTCTGCAATTTTGCTGACAAGGAAGGTCGAACAGCGTTCGCCAAAGCTTAATACCAGGTCATGTGTTCTGGGTGTAATCTCCCTTAAACTCGAAATACCCTGCAGAATATCTTCCAGCTGGTTAAACAGGATTTTCAGCCTTGTAAATACCGGATTTTGCTGATGAACATCCAGTAACGCCTTGATCACCTCAAAGTGGCGGCTTTCCAGTTCAGTTACAT
>DALYUO010000045.1:20290-20955 GCA_031981225.1 Pararcticibacter sp. | reverse complement strand
CCTCGCCGGCAGCAGCTTTATTAGCCATAGTCGAAAGAAGGTTAGTCACCCCTCCCATAGCAGACAATACTACAACAGGATTCTCACCCGAGGAAGATTCATTTTTAAGGATTTCTATTATAGTACTAATACTTTTAACGGAACCGACGGATGTACCTCCAAATTTTAAGACTTTCATTTAGAATTGTTTGATTTTAAGGGTAACGAAGGCATCATGGAGGCCATTATCCGATCCGGGGTGTAAACTATTACAAGTCCGCATGATGTTTTCTTTAATTAATTTTAAAAAAAAACGCCTTCCCTTGATGGAGGAAGGCGTTCTATGGTTTCTTATATTTTTAAGGTTACACCATATTCGATCTTCCTCCTGAGCTTGCTGTCCCGGTGGTGGTAATCGTTGTAGTAATGGTATAAATGTTTTTAGTCATTGTTTTATTTCGTCACTAAAATAAGTAGTTAAATTTGAAAATCGCAAAACTTATTGCAATATTTTTAATTTTACCAATTCATGCAGGGATTAGTTATTAAGTCGACAGGTAGTTGGTATCAGGTGGAAACAGAGGATGGAACTGTTCTGGATTGCCGCATTAAAGGCATATTCAGAACGAAAGACATTAAAACAACTAACCCAATAGCTGTAGGCGATCGTGTGGAGATAGAGTTGG
>DALYUO010000045.1:13904-20214 GCA_031981225.1 Pararcticibacter sp. | reverse complement strand
TCATCCGGAAGTCGGTCAATCTTTCAAAACAGGCGCAGATTATCGCTGCCAATCTGGATCAGGCGCTGCTGGTCGTTACACTCGCCTCCCCACGTACTTCACTGGGCTTCGTCGACCGTTTCCTTGTTACAGCCGAAGCATACGACATTCCCGCCGGAATAATATTTAATAAGCTTGATCTGTTCAGCGACGAGGGGCTTGAAATACTGGCAGAATACGAAGAAATATACACCAGCATCGGCTATCCATGTTACGAAGTTTCAGCGCTCGAAGGAACCAATCTTGAGCAGATCAACGATGTATTAAAAGACAAGGTAACATTGATTTCCGGTCACTCGGGAGTAGGAAAGTCCACCCTCATCAACAAACTGATTCCCGAAATTGAATTGAAGACAGGAGAAGTATCCGAATGGAGCGACAAAGGCCAGCATACTACTACATTTGCCGAAATGCATCCACTGCCCCAGGGTGGCTATCTGATAGACACTCCTGGTATCCGCGAACTTGGTGTTATTGATATAGAGAAACAAGAGCTCGCCCATTTCTTTCCCGAAATGCGCGAGCTCATGAACCAATGTCGTTTCAACAACTGCCGCCACATCAATGAACCAGGCTGTGCAGTGGTAGACGCTGTCAACGAAGGACGTATCGACCTGTCAAGGTACGAGAGCTATCTAAGTATTTATCATGGTAATGATACAAGAAGCTAAGGCTTCGACGGTAACCACAATGACCATTCAGAAGTCATATACATACTACCTGTTTTTTTGATTTAACTCCCGCAGTTTCGACCTTATAAATTGCCCCGCTTCTGTCAAATCGCTCACTCTCCACCCACCATTTTCAGCGGCGCCTGGGTTAAGCAGGGCGGTCGTTTCATCTTTATCGGTTATATTCCAGTTAACCCAGCTAAGCTGATTCCTCTCCATCCAGTCCAGCCATTCTTTCGTTTTTTCCCGGTCGAACTTTCCATCTCCATTAGCCTCGCCAACTCCCCACTCTGTAACTATTAAAGGCAGTTTCTTCGCGATCGCTTCGTCTGCCTTCTTCCTTAATTCTTCCTGATGGTGTTTGTCTGAGGCGTAAAAGTGAAATGAATAAGCGATATTCTCAAAACCTGAAAAAGGTTCTCCAGCTGCGATATTAACATCCTGATCCCAATGGGGTGAACCCAGAACAATCAAATTCTTCCGATCGTGTTTTCTTATTGCAGAGACAACATCTAATGCATACTCTTTTACTACCTGCCAGCTCTGTCGCTCAGGCTCATTCCAAATCTCATATATTATATTAGGCACGCCTGCATACCTGATAGCAATCTCTTCAAAGAATTCTATCGATTCTTTTTTATGAAGTTCTGCATTGTGATCATGCCAGTCCACAATTATGTAAATCCCTTTTTTTATTGCCTGATCAATAAGCGGTAAAACCAGCGCTTTCTGTTGCTGAGGTTTTTGCAGGTAGCCTCCCGCCGGTTGAACGGCCATAGAAAGCCTCACTATATTTACCCTGAAGTCATCAACAAGCCAGTTAAGTACCGCAGGATTATAGTATTTTTTCCCTCCCCATATACTCCACGAAAAACTTATGCCGCGGAGCCTGGGAGCCGCATTAGCCTTGTCAATAATTCTACCGTTTGACACTTTCAAATGCCCATGCTGCTCCGAAGCGCTTTGATAAGGTTGCCCCCTACTAATTAAAACAATCAACTGAAGACCAAATAAGATGCTCAAGGTCCTATTCATTACAGACAAATTATAAACGGTTTATCCTGTTTGCAATCTCAATACAGGCCCTGCTGTTGTGATAGGGACATTTCCATAATCCCACTTTGTCCTCTCCATTCATTACAACTCCGTTCTCGTCCACTCCCCAAAACCACTCTCCATTTGTTTGATCAAGAATGTTGTTTTTCACGAATTTCCAGCTGTTCCTTGAGTTGTTCAAAAAAGCACTATCTCCGTTTATCTGCCATGCGTTAAAAAAACCTACCATCGCTTCGGCCTGCACCCACCAGTGTTTTTCTTTAATCAGATGATAAGAAGTAAGATCCTTTTCATACCATAATCCTCCGTCCAGATCAAGTCCCTCCCTGCTCACTACTGCCATCTTTAACGCTAGCTGCTTCACTTGCTGTATAAGAGAAGCGTCTCCCACTGCTTCAGCTGCCTCCTGCAATAACCACGAAGCTTCTATATCGTGACCGTATGATATTATTTCCGACTTTCGGTCCCATCGCTCATCCAGGAACAAAATCAAATGGTTGCTCTCTTTATCAATAATATGATCTTTGAAATTCTGCAGCAAAAGAATTAATTGCTGCTTTAATTCTGCATCGGGCCATACCCTGTACAGACTAGTTAAGGCTTCCAGCACATGCAGATGAGTGTTCATGGTCTTTTTTTCGTTAGCGTCTTTAGCACTCAAACGAAGATCTTCAATATCATTCCACTCCCTGGTAAAAGCTTCAAAGAACCCGCCATTTACCTTATCGTAGCTGTGTTTTATCAATAAATGATAAAGGTTGACTGCTTGTTCCTTTACCTCTTCTTTTGTATTCGCTTTATAATACTCGCTGAAAGCATAAATTACAAATGCAATTGCATACACTTGCTTCTTTGTATCCAGCGGCGTTCCTTTATAGTCAACACTCCAGAAAACTCCTCCGTAATCTTTATCAATAAAATAGCCAAGCAAATACTGGTATGCTCGCTCTGCATGACAAAGATATTCGTCCTTTTTACAAAGGTTATACGCAGATGAAAAAGACCAGAGTATTCTTGCATTTAAAACGGATCCTTTGGGAGCAAAATAATCAACCTGATTATCATTGTCAATCTTCCCCACAAACCCACCATTCTTTTCATCTAAAGTATGGTCCATCCAGTAGCTAAGGATCTTCGTCAGTTCTGCTTCAAGTTCATTTTTGTAAGATCCCAAATGGAACTCTTGTATCATATCATTTCTCAGTTACAGCCTGACCTTGTAGTGCAGAGCTCCCCTCGTTATAAAGCTTATTGTTATCTATGATGCCGTAAATCGTTCTAACGGAAGAAGAAGAGCGGAAGCCGTCCGCAGGAGTATTCCTCACATAATCTACCAGTTTATCAATAGTGCTCGTTGCCACGTGCATCCTCGTGTCGGAAGAAGCATAATATATATACACCCTGCCGTCATCGTCGGAAATCCAGCCATTACAGAAAACCACGTTTGATACGTCTCCTACCCGTTCCTGGCCTTCGGGAGCCAGAAAGTATCCGGCTGGTTTATAAATGATCTTTGTTAGGTCATGGAGGTCGGTCATAAACATATACAGAACATACCTCAAACCCGCGGCGGTATTTCGTACTCCATGAGCTAGATGCAGCCAACCTAAATTTGTTTTTATAGGAGCCGGTCCTGCGCCGTTTTTCGCTTCGTATACGGTATGATAGACCTTATTATCCACTATTACTTCCGACTTAATCACAGGGTTTTCCATACTGTCGCTCAACCCGAAGCCAATGCCCCCGCCGGTCCCTGCGTCTATAAATCCATCCTGGGGACGTGTATAAAAAGCATATTTCCCACCAACGAATTCAGGGTGAAGAACCACGTTACGCTGTTGCGGAGACGGCGTTTTCAGGTCAGGTAAACGCTCCCAGCTTACAAGGTCTTTAGTCCTGGCTATTCCGCATTCAGCCACTGCTTTTGACTGATCATAAGGAGGGGCCGAAGGGTCTTTCCGCTCTGTACAAAACAGTCCGTATATCCAGCCATCCTCATGTTCGGTCAAACGGATATCATAGATGTTCACATCCGGGTCCTCGTTTTCAGGCATACTCACCGGGTACTCCCAGAAAGTGAAATTATCGATCCCATTCGGACTTTCGGCAATGGCAAAGAAAGATTTGCGATCGGCACCTTCAACGCGGGCCATCAGAATATATTTGTTGTGCCACTTAATAGCCCCTGCATTAAACGCTGCGTTAATGCCAAATCTTTCCATTAAATAGGGATTGGTTCGGGGATTTAAATCATATCTCCAGAATATCGGGGTATGCGCTGCTGTAAGTACAGGATATTCATACCGGTCGTATATACCGTTGCTCCTCTCTATCTTATTGTTCTTCCTCCCGATTAACTCCCGCTGTAAAATTTCAAGCTTTTCTAATCTTTGTTCAAACTCATTCATTTTATTATTCTTAGCCTTTTCTATTTACTGTTTATTAAAGATTCCCTGTAGTCTGATATTACTTCGTTTCCCCGCTTAACGCCCTGGATCGGTGTATATCTTTTGATTCCGGATATCCTTTTCAAACATTACCTTATCCATTTTGTAGAACCTGATAAAATCAGGCGCTGACAGGTGCCCTTCATAGGGGGCGTAGTAATGATAGTTCTTAGCAGAAGGGATATAGCCTGCGTTCCGCCATACCATCACGTAAGAAACCGGGAAACCCTCTATTGCCCTCCATAGTACGTTCGTCCACCACCGGGGGTCGGGAACCGCTTCATAGCCGGTTTCAGCAAAAGCCATCAGTTTTTTATGGGTACTGGCGACAGCATTCGCAATCTTTAACTTCTCACGTACTTCTTTTACAAATGCCTCCCCGCCCGCTAAATTCCCGTATTGGTAAGCATCAAAACTTAGTATATCTGCATATCCGTCTCCAGGATATCTTTCGAGAAACTCCCCCGTTGTTGAGAATCCGGCAGTGTTATAAACGTATATCAAATTATGAACACCCTTCTTAACCTTAAGATAGTTTACTGTGTAGCACCATAGCTGTTTAAATTGTTCGGGAGTGCTCTCATTCTTTCCCCACCAGAACCAGCTCCCCGTTAATTCATGAAAAGGCCTGAAGAGGATGGGTATACTTTTACCGTCGCTTCCTTTTAAACTATTCATAAAAGCAGCGACTTTATCAAGCCAGCTATTGAATATTCCATTTTTTTGCCCGCCCGGCAGTATTTGAGGAATAGACGAAGAAGTGGTATCCCAGGCAGTTTTACCGTTAACCGGATTATGAAGATGCCAGCTGATTGTATTCACAGCTCCCATGTCATATACTGAACGAATAAACTCTTTCATTTTGGCAAAGGGTATAGAATCAATATTTACTGGTGCATCGTTTTGCAGGCCTGCTATATCCCATCCAAACAATGCCGGATACTCCCCTGTCACGTCCTTTATATCGCTTCTTCCATGTTCGTATTTCCATGTTACACCATATGCCAGATCATCCTGATGCCCGAAAATAACCTTCTTACCCGCCAGCTTCCGGAGGTTTTTCAAAAGGCTCCTCGTTTCAACTGTCGCTTTACTGTCTGCTGTCTGCGCCTGTAATGCCAACATAAAGGCTGTAAAGAGCAAACAAAGTCCGGTAGCCATAATTCCCTTCGACCACTTTTGAAGTTTTTCTAAATCAACACTATAACAGAACATAAACTACTGAAATTTACAAGTGATAAAAATACATACCATGGTTTCTTACATACTAATACTTTTTTAACTAAATTAAATATTATCTTCAAGTAAGAACAATACAAAGTCGTTTATTGAAAGCAAATAAGCCATTACTTTTCCTATATTAGCACTTGTATTCTTTTATCTTTAAAGTAATCCAATTTATTCAAAATATACTCAGATCACATGTATGAGCAACATTATTAAAGAAATTACACCTCTCACACAGAACGATTGCTTTACTATCTTTTCAAGGGTAAAAAAAGAGTTCAACTTTCCCCTTCATTACCATGAAGAGTTTGAACTAAATCTGATCCTGAACGCCAAAGGTGCAAAGCGGATTGTTGGCGACCATATTGATGTAATAGACGACATGGAGTTAGTGCTGGTAGGCCCTAATCTTCATCACGCATGGTTCACGCATCAATGCCAAAGTGAGGAAATCACAGAAGTTACGATTCAATGGCATAAAGACTTGTTCGATGACAAATTCTTGCGCAGGAATCAGTTAAGCTTTATCAGGAAAATGTTTGAAAGATCATTGAAAGGTATCCTTTTCACCAGAGAAACCATTCAGGTTGTATCCCCCCGCATTTTAGCCCTTAATCAAATGCAGGGATTTGATGGCGTGATGGAACTTTTAAGCATTCTTCACGATCTTTCTACATCCCGCAATATTCGTACACTTTCAGATATCTCCTTTAACAACGATCAGAATTTCAATTACAGCAGCCGCCGTCTTGAAAAAGCATTCGAATACATGAATAACAATTACAGCAAAGAAGTGAGTCTTCGGGATATCGCCAAGCTTGTTAATATGTCGGAAGTTTCATTTAGCCGTTTTATCAAAAAACGTATCGG
>DALYUO010000045.1:12850-13894 GCA_031981225.1 Pararcticibacter sp. | reverse complement strand
GACCTTCATAGATAGTCTGAACGAAATACGCTTGGGCCATGCCTCCAGAATGCTTATCGACACTACCCATTCTATCGCAGAAATCTCCTACAATTGTGGATTCAATAACATTTCCAACTTTAACAGGATATTCAAGAAAAAAAAGAACTGTACTCCCAGGGAGTTTAGAGAAAACTTTGCTGGCACAAGGATTTTCGTATAGAAGCTTATGAGTTGCCCCTGTCTGATCTCATTTGCCTTAACTCTTCTATGATTCCATCTAACTTTTTTTCACTCAGCGGATAGAATGCGATAAATAGTACTGAAAGTACAGTGCCTATAGCCGGCAGAAAACTAAGCATCAACCTGATACCTTCCTGTGCAAAATCACTTTGCGCTACATTGGCCTGAAATCCATAATAGCCGAGTAGCCATCCTGTAGCAGCTCCTCCTATTGTCCAACCAAACTTTTGAGACATAGAGGAAGAAGAAAAAATCAACCCCGTCGCCCGCCTGCCGGTCTTCCATTCCGAATAATCAGCAATATCAGCATACATCGACCAAAGAAGAGGGAAAATACATCCTGCGCAAATGCTAATCAGCACTTGAAAAATCATAATCCACATTACATGGTTCTTATCAAAGAAATAGAACCCGATACTCAACAGGGTCGCCAGAACCATTACCACGACAAATGTCTTTTTCTTACCTATCCGGCCAGATAAAGGGGCTGCCATTATTACTCCCACTATATTTGCTGCCTGGCCAAGGACCAGGTATACCGTAGTAAGGGAAAAACTCGCATCAAGGCCAGTCCAGCCCAACATATCCCTGCTGCTCTGCGAGATATAATATTTAAAATAAAAAGCAGCTCCCCCATCACGGATAGAGTTGAATATCAGAGCAGAGATGCCGGCTCCCAATAAAATCCACCATGGCCGGTTCTTCAGCAGATCTCCTAGATCTTCCTTTAAATTATTATTCATGTCCTTTACCGGTTTTACCCGCTCTCTTGTCCACGAGAAACAGAGATAGAAGAAAAGCACAGCAATTGCAGCAAGAACG
>DALYUO010000045.1:11079-12785 GCA_031981225.1 Pararcticibacter sp. | reverse complement strand
AGCCATGCTCTCTGCGGATCCTGTTCTCCATTAAAAAAACTTAACAATGGTTCGATGAGTCCCAGGGCAAGCAAGCTGCCAGCGAAAGCAAAAACCATTCTGTAGGATGAAAGTGCTGTACGCTCAGAGCTCTTGTCGGACATTACGCCTAACAAAGAAGCATAAGGCACATTAATCAGAGAATAGATCATCATCATCAATGAATAAGTGATATAGGCGTATATCAGCTTCCCTCCTGACGAAAAGGATGGAGTATAAAACGTAAATATCGCAATGACACCGAAAGGAACGGCTACCCAAAGGAGGTACGGCCTGAATTTGCCGAACCGCGAGCTTGTCCTGTCTGCTAATACCCCAACCACCGGATCAAAACATGAATCCCAGATCCTGGTCACCAAAAACATCGTACCCGCTGCGGCTGCAGATATTCCAAAAATGTCTGTATAAAATATGAGCAAATACATGCTAAACATCTTCCAGAACATGGAAGATGCAGCATCACCCAATCCGTATCCAACTTTTTCCTTAAAACTGACTCTATCTTGTTTCATTCTAAATTCTGAGAATACACTTTACATTTATATTAACAACACCGGGGTATCGTTCGATTATATCACTCCCAATGCTTCACTTTCTTAATAAACAGCACCAATTCTTCTGCTATTTGCTGATGTTCACTTAGGCTGGGATGATCACCACAGCCATTGTGGTACCTTTTAGAAAAAAAGTAGGAATAGACCGGCCTGTTGCCCTGCCTGTTGGCGGCTGCACTTATCGACAACAAATACTTCTTTTGTACTTCAAAAAGCTGAGTATCTGCCATGGGGCTCGAAAGACAGATAATAGTGCTTGACGGATAGTACACCCTCAAACGCCGGATAAACTTCAGGTACTCA
Organism: Pararcticibacter sp.; assembly: GCA_031981225.1. Lineage (GTDB taxonomy): Bacteria > Bacteroidota > Bacteroidia > Sphingobacteriales > Sphingobacteriaceae > Arcticibacter. The sequence goes on along the minus strand of DALYUO010000045.1, from coordinate 11,889 downwards.
GAACAAAAAACTGCGGAATCCTGTATTCCATCATTCTGGCCTAAACAAACGGTTACTACATCCGGCTGGAACTTTTTAAAATCCCATACAAGTTTATTATCTAACAGGTTAATCTTATCAAAGATATCAGGCATAACCACCTTTATCTCACAACAGCTTTTCATTAGCCCTATTCCCGAAAATGCTGTGAGCTGCCACCTGGCATCCAATGCCCTTGCTGCAACCGGGCCATAACTTAAATAAGCGTTATGCTGGTCATACCACTCTCCCTTTCCGCACTTATATCCGGAAGTATCACTCCCTGTTCCACAGGTTATAGAATTTCCAATAAACTCAATTTTACGTGAAGGTTCTTTTGGCAGATGCCAGAGACCTGCGCAATAAATCCCGGCAAATTCAATATAACCAATGTTAGACTCGGTACTTTTACAAAGCAGCATTGTATGATGCTTGCCTCCTAGATTTTCGGCTACCTTTATTCTATTTACCTTCTCCCTTAGCTTTATTCGTTTAGCGGGCATATCATCTATTACAACAGAGATATAATTATGCGATTTACCGTACAACACCTCATCATTCACCACAATCTCACAATCGGCACCGGTAAAGCCTGCCTTAACATATACAGCAGGTGCCCAGAATCGCGGAAGCTGAAGATTTGAAAAGTCAATACGCCCGGTATATTGAAAATGAGAATCTGAAGGCTTAAAAAATTTCAGATCGCCACCACTTGCCGACTTCGAAACAATCAGAAGCCCTGTAGCAAGAAGCGCCAGCCTAAAAAAAACTGTTCTTATTATTATATATCCT
>DALYUO010000045.1:9445-11069 GCA_031981225.1 Pararcticibacter sp. | reverse complement strand
CACTCGTTTAGCATTTATACTTACTTATCAGTTGGCCGGGCTTTTAAAAGAAGGCATTTCATCCAGTGTTATAACGTAACTATGAGCTAATGCCTTTTTCCAAAGGTCGAGAGTGTTATTCTCAGCTTTCTTTACATAATCACCATACCAGGGCATAAACCACGACCATGCAGCCTTATCTTTTACTAAATTATCCGGATCAGGAAATGAACCGCATTCGCTTAAAGTAATTATCTTTTTGCTCGTATAGAGGGCGTCCATCGAATTAAAATCTGACACCTGAGAGCCATGATCTCCTTTTTTATAAATATCCCTTCCAACAATATCTACATATTGATCTCCGGGATACCAACTTTGATCATTCGGCTCGCGCGTCCAAACCCAGATCAGATTTTTCAGGCCGTGATAATTCACCATCCGGTCGTACATTACCTGGTATAATTTCTTACACGCGGCCCCGCCTTTAGCCCCCCACCAGAACCAGCCGCCTGCAGCCTCATGAAGGGGGCGCCAGATAACAGGAACCCTCTGTACCTGAAGTTCTTTGAGCAAACTTGAAACATAATCAATGTCCCCGATCATCGCCTTATATTCATCTGACGATGGGTCATTGACTTTGGATACGTCAAAAGTAGTCGCATTGGAATAGAACTCCTCCGTTCGCCTCGAGGGGTCCCGCCAATGCCAGCAAAATACAGGAATTCCGTTCTTGTCCCAGTAGGCTTTTGCATCCTGTATTGGCTGTCTGTCGTTATACCAGATATATCCTCTTCCCGAATGCATAAAGTCAAGCCCTATAATAGCCGGTTCCTTTCCCGTTTGCTGCTTCAACCAGATCACTTCATCGAAGCTATTCAAAGTCATCACGCCCGATAATATCTGTTTCCCATAATTGTCCCTGAGGAATTTATACAAGGCATTCGCCTCAGTTGTTGCTCCTGGGGTAACCAATGCATCGTTTATATTAAACCTGCTTACTACCGGTTCAGGCTGCGTTTCCTCCCCACTGCTGCCCTTCTTACAAGATCCAAAAAGAACCACAGTTTGAAGAAAGATCAGAACAGGTATAATGTGTAAATAGTATAATTTCATCTTCGTCCGGTCTGTAGCCATCAATGTTAGTTTCCTAAGATTCGGGAGAGTCTCAACATCAGCACGTCATGCCCTGGCACTGTTGCGGCAAGCGCTTTTTTAGTGGTGCCATTCGATTTATGTGACCACAAATTTTTAATCTCATAGGTCGCACTACCTGCATCAAGGATAGCATGAGACAATTCATCCCTCACTATTTCTTTCTTCCAGTTTAGCTTTATAGCTTTAGCCTGCCTGCTTCTGTTCAGAAAACAAACTGCCCATTCGCCATTCTTTAAGGGCTTATACCAGGTTTCAACACTATCTTTAAAGGAGTACTTAAAGCCTTGCACTCCGAGCGAATCCTGATTCACTGCGATAACCTCCTTATTCGTGAGGACATCGACAGTCTCCTTAGTCATGCTTCGTAAATCGTTTCCCGCGATCAAGGGAGCTGCAATCATGGCCCACATCGAGAAATGAGCGCGGTCTTCGCCCGGAGTCAATTTTCCATTTCCAATTTCAAGCATATCGGGATCATTCCAGTGCCCTG
>DALYUO010000045.1:5037-9435 GCA_031981225.1 Pararcticibacter sp. | reverse complement strand
CCCAAGGTTTATCATTCCCCCATTCGCAAATACTTAGTACAATTGGCCTACCAGCTTTCTTTAGTGCCGCAGCCATAGTTTTATAAGCGCCCTCTGCTTTTAGACCTTCAGTATTACACCAATCGTATTTTAAATAATCGACTCCCCAGTTAGCATATGTCTGGGCATCCTGGAATTCATATCCGCGACTACCAGGTCTGCCTCCGCATGTCATTGAACCTGCGTCCGAATAAATTCCCAACTTCAATCCTTTAGAATGTATATAATCGGCAAGAACCTTCATTCCTGAAGGAAAACGTTTAGGATCAGGATGAATAAAACCCAGGCTATCGCGGTCGCCATGCCAGCAATCATCAATATTGATATAGGCATAACCGGCATCTTTCATTCCCGACGAAACCATTGCGTCTGCGACCTCACGGATAAGTTTCTCATCAACATTACAGGCAAATTTATTCCAGCTGTTCCATCCCATCGGCGGCGTTAATGCAATGCCTGGATACTTGGCATAGTCTTGCACATAGTTGTTTCCCTGATTGTATCCTTTCAGTGAAAACATTAAAAGAGCTATCAGCAGGAAAAGTTTGTTCAAAAAAACGCTGCTTTGATTTCGGATCTTTATTCTTTTTGTCAACATAGCTGTTCCTGTTTTAATCAGTATTTAAAAGAAGCTTTAAGCCCTCCCACGAAAACAGTAAACTCTCCTGGTTCCGTTGTCCTTTGCAACTCCTTATTTATAAAAGAAAGCCGGTCTTTATCAATGGTAAAAGAAACGGTCCTGGTTTGCCCAGGTTGCAATTCAATTTTATCAAATGCACGCAAGCGTTTTACTTCTGGTGTAACAGAAGCAACCTCATCACTTATAAATAAAAGAACAGATTCCTTCCCTGCCATTGTTCCCTTATTCGTAACATCAACAGAAACGGTAAGAGGGTTGCCATCTGTCAAAGTATTCCTATTGAGTTTCAAATTGGAATAATGGAAACTGGTATAGCTCAAACCATGGCCAAACTCCCACTGTGGATTAAACCCCGCTGCTTCATCAAATTTCAGCGTCTCAGTGTGCTTATGATAATAGGCAAGCAGGCTGTTGCTATGACGTGGATAAGTATAAGGCAGTTTACCGGAAGGATTAATCTTTCCAGCTATAACATCAGCTATAACATTCCCTCCTTCGTTCCCCAGCAAATAGGAGTGAATTACCGCCGAACTATAGGGCTCGATAGCAGAAATCACACGAGGTCTCCCTTCCGTCAAAACAAAAACCATAGGCTTTCCTGTAGCAGACAGAGCTTTTGCCAATTCGATCTGAGACGAGGAAATTGTAAGGTCTTCAATGTTCCCGGGCGTCTCGGTATAGCTTGTCTCTCCAATGCATAATATTACAACGTCTGATTTTGCGGCCTTATTCACAGCGTCCTCAACGTTTACAAGCTTGCTAAAGTCGGCACCTTCACTATATTCAACATTAGCCGGACCAAAAACATTTCTGATTGCTTCGAGAATTGTATTCTTTTCTTTTTCAGTTTCGTCGCTATTATCGCCCTGCCAGTTGCGTGACCACCCACCGTTTAAGGACCGCATGGTATTAGCGGAAGGGCCGGTTACAAAGATCTTTTTACCAGAAGAAAGGGGAAGAATATTGTTGTTGTTTTTTAATAAAGTAACACACTCCGAAGCGACCTCGTAGTTAAGTTGATTATGGGCAGGACCATTAAACAGGGGATAATCCTGCGCTTTCCCAAAGGGACTGTCAAACAAACCTACCTCATATTTTACTTTAAGGATCCTTCTTACGGCGTCGTCAATTCTGGCCATCGAAACCTTTCCTTCCCTCACCAGTTCAACCAAAGCTTCACAGAAAGTAAAATCGGTAGGAACCATGCTCATGTCGATCCCGGCATTGATAGCCATCATTACAGCTTCCCGGTTATCTTTAGCCACCCGGTGGCGTTGAAACAGGTATTGAATATCCTGCCAGTCGCTTACAACAAAGCCGCCAAACTGTAACTCTCCCTTTAATATATCTGTAAGGATATGCTTATCGGCATGAACCGGCACTCCATTGATTTCTGCGCTGTTTACCATAACTGTTTTTGCTCCTGCCTTCACCGCCGCGGCGAACTGCGGCAGAAAATATTCCCGAAGCTCTCTCTCCGGAATCCAGGCAGGAGTGCGGTCATGCCCGCTTAAGGGCATACTGTATCCCATATAATGTTTAAGACACGCAGCTACATGATATTTATCTATTACCGTACCATCTCCATGATATCCGCGGATGGCAGCTTTTCCCATTTCAGCAATAAGGTAAGGATCCTCTCCATATGTCTCCCAGATACGTGGCCATACAGGTTGGCGGCCAAGATCTAATACCGGACTGAAATTCCAGGGAATAAAAGAAGCCCTTGTTTCATAGGCTGCAACTTCAGCAGCCTTTTGTACCATTAACCGACTAAAGGAGGCCGCCTGTGCTATTTGTTGAGGAAACAACACGGCGTTCAAAGTATAATTATTACCTCTGATAGCATCTACGCCATAAAGCACAGGTATTTTCAGGCGTTCTTCAAGAGCAAGCTTCTGTATGGTTTCTATCCGCTTTTGCCAGGCTGTAAGTGTCTGGGCGTTCCCCCCCACATTCAGTACCGATCCTACTTTATACTTTTTGATCGCCTCTTCAAGTTTTGGAATATCAAATTCATGAGGTTCATTCAGTTTTCCGTTGGTTGTCTTCAAAAAAGCTTCAACACTAATTTGGGTCATTTGACCAACCTTCTCTTCCAGTGTCATTTTTGAAAGAAGGGCCTCCACTTTCTGATCAACAGGACTTGCATTATTTATTTGTGCGCGCATTGCTAACGTAGTCAGTAACATTAGGGTGATAAAAAATATTCTTTTCATTATCATATTGACATTTAACCTTATCGAATACTATTTGGATTTGTATACGACCTGATGAGTATCCAGGTGGTGTTATCACAATCAAAGACAGTGTTGAGTCCCTGTTCTTCCTGGGGAGGGTCTCCCATAAAACCATCTCCTTCTTTCCAGAACACTTGTCCCTTAACAGGGCGGGCCATCCCTCCGAATGACCAGAAATTACATCCGGCGATGACTCCGTTCGAAATCCTGCTACGATTCCATTCGTCAAACACAGCTTTAAAGTATTTATCCCTTGCAAAAGTTGTCGCAGCAGGATCAAAGGAATGACCGTCGCGAGGCAGCCCAAACTCCTCTATTACCAGGGGTTTGTTTAAAACTTTTGCAATCGCCTCATGCCTCCTGATATAGTCCTTTGATTTAGATATAATAACCGGTAAGCTTTCGGTAATACTTGTGTCCCTGAGCCATCCCCAGTTCTTAGGCCATATATGCAGGGTGAGATAGTCGATATCTTTCGGTTGATGAACCTCCTGAAAAAGCTCAGCCGACTCCTCGGTACCCATTATGCCTTCGGTACCAAGAGTGACAAGGTGATTTTTGTCTATTGACTTTATTAATGAAGCGACAGAAGAGGTCCATTCCTTATAAGCGTCAATTGCGGCTGGTCTCATCGGACGCGGCTCATTTGCAAGTTCCCAGGCCATAATTGCAGGCTCATTTTTATAGGCCCGTTGGGTATATTTATTGAAATGGTTCAATATCAGTTTAAGCTGCTTTTCGTAATCCTTTTTACAGGGGTCACAGGAATAAAACCGGCTGGTATTATCCCTTAGATCATCCCAATTCATTTTACTTCGCATTGTAGAGTCTGATATCACCTTATTCCAGTTCAGGTATTGCAGGAAGCCACCACTCCACTCCCAATTATTACTCAGGAAAAGCACTGCATACATCTTCCGCTTCCCCATTTCATATAGAAGATAATCCAGTCCCTCCAGTATCGCGGGATTAAATTCTCCATGCTCCGGCTGCAGGGTTGGCTTCACCCTTTCCACTCCATTCACTAATCCCTTACCTTCAGAACCAGCCAGAATACGAAGGTTGTTTACCCCCTGCGATTTCAAAAAATCAAGTTCTTTCTTTAATCTTTCTTTCCCCCGATCACCATCTTTCTGCAAAGTCAACAAACTTCCATACCAGTAATTGACACCAATATAGTAGTAAGGTGAACGGCCAACGGTAAACTGAGAATTATTAACACTCACAAAGTATGCATTCTGAGCTTTTAGCTCAATCAGGCTGATTAAAAAAATGAAGATAAGAGAAACGGTGTAAATAGTATGTCTTTGCATAAAAGGCTGGAAAGTGTGTTTTAAAACCGCCTGATCTATTTTCAACAGATTCAACCAGGCGGCGATTTAGCGTATATAACTCTGTTATTTAATGAAAATTACATCATCAAAATATATGGTTTCATCCTGGTTATCAGGACCAGGAATCCAGAAGCCTAATTGCTTG
>DALYUO010000045.1:4248-5027 GCA_031981225.1 Pararcticibacter sp. | reverse complement strand
TGAACGGGCCTCCTTTTTTCCAGAGTTCGAGATCCGACAGCTTAATCTTAAAATACGACCATACATTTGCCGGAACCTCAATTGGCGCTGTCCTGTCAGAATTACCATATCCTCCCGCACGCTGATCACCGGTTATGTAGAATGTATGAGATTCAACGCCCCCTTTGACCCAAAAAGATAAATACTTGTAATCAGCAGAATAAGGAATGCCGGGATCCCAGTTGGCGAAACCGTCTGCGCTCCAGTTACCTTTCACATAAGTTGCTTTAAATGATTTGGTTCCTGACTTCGCAAAGGTTGCTGAAACTTCTGCGGGGCCCCAGGAGCCGTTGACAAAGCCGTTCTGGTAATCATCAGTAAAAATAAGGAAAGCATTGTCGATGCATACAAATTCCTGAGCGGTAGTGATAGTTCCAGCCTCATTCGTGATGTCCAGTTTCGTCTGGGCAAGCGATGTTGCAGGCATCTTTACTGTTAACGTCGTTTCTGTCTTTGACACAATTTGAAGCTCTGCTGTTTGGCCACGAAAAACAACCTTACTTACATCACCTAAGTTTTTACCTGTCAGAGTGATGTTTGCTCCTGCACTAAAGTTATAATTGGACACTTCCGTAATAGCAGGTAAACCAAGCACATTAAATGGCACTTTAAATTCTACTCCTTTACTGTTCCTGAAAACTATATTCTGTTCTCCAGGAACAGCCTCAACAGGGATCCTGAAGATAATGGCATTATCCGTATTAAAATTAGGATTAAAAGATGCAGTAATACTGTCTTTA
>DALYUO010000045.1:3304-4238 GCA_031981225.1 Pararcticibacter sp. | reverse complement strand
GAAAAAAATGCTCGTCACCCCACCTATACCCGTACCTGTAACAGTTAAAACTTCGTTACCCGGTGCTCTTCCGGGATCAATCATATCCACTTTTGGATTTGATGAAGCCTCGCTGCCGGTTTCAACCTCTTTTTCACATGAAGTGAATGTTAGAATTCCAAGGGCGAGGACAACGATTATATTCAGTAGTCTTTTCATAATCTTATCATTTTTTATCTATCTCCTTTATTGATAATATGCCACGGCGGGTTCCAGTAGTAATGGATTAATAACCGTCTCACTTTGGGGTGCCGGCAAAAACAACTGCGATTCTGAATTCAACCGGATCTTAAGACTCGATACATTCCGGTTACCATCATAAGTTCCTCTTTCTTGTTGAGCGAGCATCTGGTTTGCTTTAGCAAAACCTTGTCTTTGAATATCGAACCAGTAATCACCTTCAAAGGCAAACTCGACCTTCCTCTCATGTAAAATATCGTCTTTAGTAACAGTAATTTTATCAGCAGAAACAGGAAAACCTGCCCGACGGCGTATCTGATTGAAGTATCGCAAGGCGCCTGGATCCGAAGTTGAATTGCCCGTACCGAGGGTGGCCTCCGCATAAATCAGCAAAACATCTGCATAGCGTAAAATATAAGTACACATGTTTGTAAACCCTGGTGCAATAACAGGTTCACTCGATCGGTTCGGCCCTACAACATATTTTAAGATATTCGACCGCGTGCCAGTTTTAACTTTAAAATCAGTTGTTACACTGGTCGTTGTATCATAAGTAAAGCCATTAGGAAAATTATCGTTTTTCCAGTCGTTCCTGTGAAATCCTTGTTCCATAACAGACCACGACCTTCTTTTGTCGCCTTCTTCATATCCGGTAGCAGGATTAAGCATATCAAGAGAGGGGATAATTGCAGAATATCCGTCACCACCCGTAGGT